>NZ_JAWDID010000024.1:0-87333 GCF_032464875.1 Allobosea rubneri | reverse complement strand
TTCGCCAAGCTCAAAGACTGGCGGCGCATCGCAACCCGCTACGACCGATGCGCCCACACCTTCTTCTCAGCCATCTGCATCGCCGCAGCCGTCATCTTCTGGATCTGATCAATGAGTCCTGAGCCTAAGGTCTGCTTTGCGGATCCGGCGATGCTCGGCAGGATGACATTGGATAGAAAAAGCGACCATATTTGACTCGAATGATTGCTTTTTCTATTCGGTCGTCCGACCGGCGAAAGGGGCCAGCCATGTTGACCTTCAAGCAGATCGAAGCCGCCTACTGGATCAGCAAGCTCGGCAGCTTCCATGCTGCGGCGAAAAGGCTCAACACGACCCAGTCGACCGTCTCCAAGCGCATCGCCGAGCTCGAAAAGTATCTCTCGATCGAGATCTTCGACCGCAGCAACAAGACGACGCAGCTCACCATCAAGGGGCGCGAGCTGATCGACGACTTCGTCCAGATGCTCGATCTTCAGCAGAACGTCGTGCGCCGTGTCGGCAGCGACGTCTCCTATGCCGGGCGGTTCCGCTTCGGCGTGACCGAGATGGTCGCGCTGACCTGGCTGCCCGCCCTGATCGCCGGCATCAAGCAGCTCTATCCGGACATCATCCTCGAGCCGAAGATCGACCTGACCGTCAACCTGCGCCAGCAGATGGTGACGCATCGGCTCGACATGATCATCTGCCCGGCGCCAAAGACCGACAACAGCTTCCCGACGGTGCCGCTCGACTTCCTGGAATCGGAATGGATGTGCAGCCCCGCTCTGGTCAGCTCCAAGGGGGTGGTGCCGATCGAGCGCCTGATGGAGCTGCCGCTGCTGACCTATGCCGAGGGCTCGCTGCTGCATCTCAACCTGCTGCAGGCACTGGCGGCAATCGACATCAAGCCGCAGAACACCATCACCTGCAACAGCATGATCGCGCTGGCGGAAATGGCGAGCGCCGGCCTCGGCATCACCTACCTGCCGACCGGATACTTCTCGACCTATCGCGGGGATGGCTATCTGCGGCCGGTGCGGACGAACCTCGTCCTGCCGCCGCTCGAATACCTTGCGGTTCATCGCAATGATGCCGTCAGCCGCAGGATCGCGCAGCTGGCGCACGAAACCTGCGACTTCGGGATCCCGCGCTGGCGCCGGCCCGGGGAGGCCGCGCCGCAGCGGCAGGCGCCCTGAGCAGGCATGCTCAGCGCACCTTGTACTTGCGCACGGCGTCCTGGAGCGTGGCGCCGGTGCGCATGAAGCCCTGCATCTCCTCCTCGACCGCGACGAGCTCACGCGCCTTGGCGGCGATCGCGCCGGCCTGCGCCGGGTCGATCACCACGACGCCGTCGGCATCGCCGACGATGATGTCGCCCGGGCGGATCAGCACGCCCGCGCAGATCACCGGCTCGTTGCGGATCGCGGTCGCGAAGCGGTAGTGACCGGCGCGCGGCGAGGTGCCCTGCGCGAAGATCGTCATGCCGAGCGGCCCCATCTCCTCGAGGTCGCGGATCGCACCGTCGGTGATCAGGCCGAGCGCGCCGACCGCGGCGGCCCGTGTCGCCATGTTGCCACCCCAGTTGGCATGGGTGGCGATGCCCTGCGTCGCGATCACCATGATCGAGCCCGGGCCGCAGCCGTCGATCACTTCCTGGATCGCCAGCGAGAATTCCGGCTTGATCTCCTGCTGGCCGCCATTGGAGGGCAGGGGGACTCGCCCGATCGTCCGGGCTCGGCCGAGGATGCGCTTGCCGACGAGCAGGCGAACGGTCGGGCCGAGCGCAGTATCCTTGAGCCCGAGCGCGAGCATCGCATCGGACAGGGTCGAGACCTGGAAATGCTCGAACTGCGACAGTTCGGGATCGTGGGCGGGCGTTGCTGACGATGTGGCAATCGACATGGCAGTCTCCTGGACAGCGGGCCCGGCGAGCTTCGGCGCGGGCGTTCGGCGAAATGATTGGGGCGCGGCCCCGACTATTGCGGCTGGAGGCCTGCGGTCTCGGCTGCCGCCTTCCATTTGATCAGCTCGGAGCCGACGCGCTTGCGCAGCGCATCGGGCGTGTCAGGCGCGGGCAGGAAGCCGATCTCGTAGAGACGCGTGCGCAACGCGGGGTTTGCCACGGCGTCGCTGAAGGCCTTGCCGAGCTTCTCGACGATCGGCTTCGGGGTTCCGGCCGGCGCGAAGATGCCGCTCCAGGAATAGGCTTCTACGGGGGTGCCAGCCTCGGCCATGGTCGGCAGATCCGGCGCATTCGAGGCGCGTGTCGCCGAGGCGATCGCCAGGCGCCGCAGGCTGCCGTCGGCGACATAGGGCTCGGTGGCGGCGAAGGTGTCGAACATGAAGGTCAGCCGGCCGCCGAGCAGTTCGGTGATCGCCGGCGCCGAGCCGCGGAAGGGTACATGCGCGGCCTCGACCCCGGCCGCCGTCTTGAACAGCTCGCCCGCGAGATGGAGCGGCCCGCCGACGCCGGAGGAGCCGTAATTGATCTTGCCCGGATTGGCCTTGAGATAGGCGACCAGCTCGGCGACCGTCTTGGCTGGCACGTCGCGGTTCACCACAAGCACGAGCGGCACCTCGGCCAGCATCGCGACCGGCTCGAAGCTCGTCTGCGCGTCGAAGCCCAGCGACTTGTAGAGCGCCTGGTTCATGCCGTGGGTCGCGGCCGTTCCCAGCAGCAGCGTGTAGCCGTCCGGCGCGGCCCGGGCGACGGCGCTCGCCGCGATGTTGCCGGCGCCGCCGACGCGGTTGTCGATCACCAGCGATTGCTTGATCGCCTCCGAAACGCCCGGCGAGATCAGGCGCATGAAGATGTCCTGGCCACCGCCGGCCGCGAAGGGCACGAGAATGGTGACGGGGCGGGCAGGGTAGTCCTGCGCCAGTGCCGGCGAATGCCCCAGCGCCGCGCAGGCGGCAGCGGCCATGCCGCCGAGGAAGGTTCTGCGGTCCACGATATCGGTCCTTTTCGAGCGTTGGACGGGAGCGGCATCAGGTGCCGCCGCCGGATCAGTTCTGCATGCCCCAGCGCCGGATCGTGGCTGCCTCGATGCTCCGGAAGACCACCCCCTCGACGATCAGTCCGATGACGATCACCGTGAAGAGCCCGGCGAAGACATGCGCGGTTTCGAGCGCGTTGCGGTTCTGGAAGATGTACCAGCCGAGACCGGCCGAGCTGCCCGAGACGCCGAAGACCAGTTCGGCGGCGATCAGCGTGCGCCAGGCGAAGGCCCAGCCGATCTTGAGTCCGGCCAGGATCGAGGGAAACGCCGCCGGTATCAGGATGGAGAGCACCATGCGCAGGCCGCCCAGCCCGTAGTTCCGGCCGACCATGCGCTGCGTCTGGCTCACTGACAGGAAGCCGGTGAAGGCATTGAGCGAGACCGCCCACAAGACCGAATGAACGATCACGAAGATCAGGCTCTCCAGACCGAGGCCGAACCAGAGCAGCGCCAGCGGCAGGATCGCGATCGCCGGCAGCGGGTTGAACATCGCCGTCAGTGTCGCCAGCAGATCGGTGCCGATCCGTGTCGAGATCGCGATGGTCGTGAGCACGGCGGCGAGCAACACGGCCGTGCCGTAGCCGATGAGTAGAACGCGCACCGAGTTGCCGACCGCCGAAAGCAGGACGCCGCTCGACATGTCGGTCGTCCAGGCGACCAGCGTGTCGCTAAGCGAGGGGAACATCAGCGGGTTGTCGGCGAACCGCGCATAGACCTCCCAGAGGATGCCGAGCGCGATCAGCACCAGGCCCCGCCGCAGCGGCGTGTGCGCCATGGCGCGCTGCCAGAGCCCGACATCGCGGACGATCTCGCCGATCGCCGCGGCGTCGAGCGTCCGGTGCTCGATGCTCGGGCGGGCCGGCAATTCCTTGAAGCGCGTGCGCCCGCGCATGGTGTGGATCGCCTCAGCCATCGACGTGCCTATCCATGTGCGATCTTCTCCTCGCCGAAGAGCATGCCGTTGATCTTGCGATTGAAGGCCATGAACTCCTCGCTGCCGGCGTCCTCCTGCTTGAAAGGCGTGGCATCGAGTTCGGCACGGATCTGGCCGGGGTGAGGGGTCATCACCACGATCCGGCTGCCGATCACGATCGCCTCCTGAATCGAGTGCGTGACGAAGACCAGGGTGAAGCGGATGTCGTTCCAGAGCTCGAGCAACTCGTCCTGCATGCGACGGCGCGTCAGCGCGTCGAGCGCCGCGAACGGTTCGTCCATCAGCAGGATCTCCGGCTCCATGGCGAGCGCCCGCGCAATCGCGACGCGCTGCTTCATGCCGCCCGACAGCGTGTGCGGGTGGCTGTCGGCGAATTTGGCGAGCCCGACCTTCTCGACCGCGCGCATGGCCCGGTCTCGCCATTCCGAGCGCGGAAAGCGCCCGGTCTTGCGCATCGGGAACATCACGTTGCCGAGCACTGTCTGCCAGGGCAGGAGCTGGTCGAACTCCTGAAAGACCATCATCCGGTCGGCCCCCGGCCCGGTGATGCGCTTGCCGGCGAGGCTGATCTCGCCTTCGACCGGCGACAGGAAGCCGCCAATGCCCTTGAGCAGGGTGGATTTCCCGCAGCCGGACGGGCCGAGCAGGATGAAACGGTCCTGCCGCTGCACGTCGAAGGAGACGCGGTAGGTCGCCGTGACGATCTGGCGCCGGGTCTGGTATTGCAGCGTCACGTCGCGGACGCTGAGCAGGGGCGTCGCCGCCTGCTGAGCCTGCGCCTCCAGCGGCTCGCGCATCATTGCCAAAGCCATCGCACTAGCTACCGGAGCCCTGGTTGACGGGCGGGAAGAACACATCCTGCCATTTGGCCGGCGCGGTCTTCAGCTGCCCGAGCTTCACCATGAAGTTGGCGGTATCGATGATGCCGTTCGGCTCGGTCGTGTATTCGTGCTTGTTGTTCTCGATGACCTTGAGCATCTCCTCGGCCGAGAGCTTGCTCGGCTCAGCGGCGGTGTAGATCTTGGCGGTTTCGGCGACCTCGCTCTGGATGAAGCGGCCGGCCTCGTCGAGCGCTGCGACCACCGCGGAAGACAGCTCCTTGTTCTCTTCGACGAACTTCCTGAGCACGCCGACCACGCCATTGGTCATGTTCGGCGGATTGTACTCGGTCGTCCGGCCGATGACGTGCACGTTCGGCTGCTGCGCCAGGAACTCGGCGAAGGGCGACAGCGCGAAATAGACCTGGACCGTGTTGCCGGTGGTCAGCGCCGCGACCGCATCCGGATGGGGCAGGGAGACGATCTGCTTGTCGAAGCGCAGCGCCTGGCCCGGGCCGAAGATCTGCTCGGCGGCACGGCGCAGGATCAGCGCCTGCGAGCTCGTCGGCCCCGGGGTCGCGATCTTGTCGGTCGGCCGGATGTCCTTCAGCGACTTGATCGCCGGGTCGTTGGCGAAGATCGTATAGACGCCCTTCCAGTAGGCGCTGAGGCCACCCAGATCGTAGGCGCGGCGGGTCTTCTCGTGGGCGATCAGCAGGCCGAGCGTGCCGAGTGCGCCGACCTGGATGTTGCCGCTGATCAGGCCCTCGGTGATCGCGGTCGGGCCGCTGAGGCGCACGATGTTGATTTTGGGATCCCGGATGCCGGCCTTCTCGGCCGCCTTGGTGAACAGGCCCTGCCGCTCTGCGACGATAATATTCAGATAGGGCAGGCCATATTGGATCGCAAAAGTGATCGGTTTGGACTGGGCCCAGACGGCCGGAGCGGGAAGGGTGAACGAGGCTGCGGCACCGGCCAGCAGCTTCCGGCGATTCATGATCATGCGTTTCGATCCCCACTGAATGTCGGTCTGAGCCGACTACTTTGATGGGGCTTGACCCCTGCGGACAGCCTAAAACCGACACGCATGAAGTAAAGAGAACAATGTTCAGCTGCTGCGATCGCCTTTTGGAATTATCTTCTCACGCGGAGGGCGGCGGGAGTTGGTTGAACTTCGCCGATCGAAGACAGCGTTGCGTGATTTTCGCGAACCGTGGACGATTCTCGATTCGCGACGAAAGAGGCCGGCTGCCGCGCCCCAGCCGAACCGGCTTTCGAACCGTGCGGCCGAGGCTGCGGGCTGCTCCACTGCAGCGGTCTCTGCGGCAAGCTCAGCGGTGCTGGGCAGAGGTCTGCGCGCCGTCTGTCCGCAGGGTGGACATGATCAGTTTGTCCCGGTGGACGCCGCCGAAGAACGCCGATCCTCGCGCGACACCTTCTGGAACGAAGCCGGCTGCCGCGTAGGCGCGCCGGGCACGCAGGTTCTCCGGAAAGAAGCCGAGCTAGAGACGGTGCGCCTGCGTATCCCGGAAGACCTTTTCGATGACGGCTCGCAGCAGTGCTCGGCCGACACCGCTGCCGGGCGTCGAGACGGCAATACGCTTCAGCAGCGTGACGCGTTCGGGAGAGGCCCAATCCCGCAGAATGGCGAAGCCGGCAGGCTGGTCGCCGAGCAGCCCGAGGAAATGGGCGTGGCGTCCGTCACCGAGCGCCGAAAGGTGCTTCTGCTCATCCTGGCGGCCGACGACGGCGTCATAGCCTTCCAGGCGTTCGGTCGCCATGACGTAGGCCAGATCGGAAGCGGTGGCACGAGCCAGATGAAGATGCGCCATGCCCGATGATCAAGACGCCTTGGCGGTGCCGTCAACGAGACGGCTGCAGGCTCGCAACGGCCGCGGCCTCACACCCGCCAGAACACTGGCAGGCCGCAGCTAACAGGGAAGATGGCGTCAGCTCCAACCGGACGATCAGCCTGCGTGCGGCCCAGATGGCAACTTCGCACGGCTTCGGCAACTCCGACAGCCAGACGGGAGGCGGTCAATAAGGGGAGCGCGATCAGCCTCGGAACGCGCTTCGCTTCAATTCGCATAAGACATATTATGGAACTTAATTCGATGGTCCGGGACGCTGCCAAAGGTGGACCCGCAAGCTCGCGCTGCCTCAGAGCGCCAGCACCATCCCGTCATAGGCCGGTTCGACATTTCGCGGCAAACGCTTGGAAAGAGCCGCATAATCGAGATCGACATGCAGGTTGGTCAGCACGGTGCGGCGCGGCTTCAGCAGCGTGATCGCGTCGAGTGCCTGCTCCAGATTGAAATGGCTGGGGTGCGGCGCCTCGCGCAGGCAGTCGAGGATCAGCAGGTCGAGCCCGGTCATCGCCGCCTGGGCTTCCGGCGGGATCGCGCTGACATCCGGCGCATAGCCGATGCCGCCGAAGCGAAAGCCGAGCGCGTCATAACCCGGGCCGTGCTCAAGCCGGAACGGCAAGGCCTCGATCGCGCCGCCTGGCCCGTCGACTGCGTGAAGCTCGCCGGCGGCTAGCGGGCACAGATCGAGGATCGGCGGATAGAGGCTGCCGGGCGGCGTCTCGAACAGATAGCTGAAGCGTGAGCGGAGCGTCGCGCCGGTCACAGCGTCGGCATGGACCGGAATGCGCTTGCGCATATGCAGAACGAGCGCCCTGAGATCGTCGATGCCATGGGTATGGTCGGCATGGTCATGGCTGAACAGCACGGCGTCGAGCCGCTTGACCTCCGCGCCGATCAGCTGCTCGCGCAGATCCGGCGTGGTGTCGACCAGCACGCTCGTCGTGCCTCCGGCGCCTTCGCGCTCGACCAGCACCGAACAGCGCCGCCGGCGGTTCCTGGGATTGGCGGGGTCACAGGCGCCCCAGCCGGAGCCCGGCCGCGGCACGCCGCCCGAGGAACCGCAGCCGAGGATCGTGACCTTCAGGCTCATGCAGCCACCGCCTCGGCTCAACCGACCTGCGCCGGGCGTGCGGCGTGGTCCATCTTCCAGTAGCAGCGGCGCGCATTCTCGCTCGTGATGCGCGCGATCTCGTCGAAGGAAACGCCCTTTACGTCGGCCAAAACCTTTGCCGTTTCAACGACATAGGAGGGTTCGTTGCGCTTGCCGCGATAGGGCGTCGGCGCAAGGTACGGCGCGTCAGTCTCGACAAGCAGGCGCTCCGCCGGGATCTCGCGGGCGATGGCTCGCAGGGCCTCGGAGGTCTTGAAGGTCAGGATACCGGAGAACGAGACATAGAGGCCGAGCTCGACGCCGGTCCGGGCCAGCATCTCGCCGGCGGTGAAGCAGTGCAGGATGGCGGGGAAGGCGCCCTTCCCCATCTCCTGGCGCAGGATCGCGGCCATGTCCTCGTCGGCCTCGCGCGAATGGATGACGAGCGGCAGCTGCGTCTGGCGCGCGGCGTCGATATGGGTCAGCAAACCCTGCGCCTGCGCCTCGCGCGGGCTCTTGTCGTAATGGTAGTCGAGCCCGGCCTCGCCGATGGCGACGCAGCGCGGATGCCGCGACAGCTCCACCAGCTCAGCGGCGGTGACGTCGAGTTCCTCATGCGCGCCATGGGGATGCGTACCGACCGTGCACCAGACGGAAGCGAAACGCTCGGCCAGCGCCGCATAGGTGGCAAAGCGCGCGACGCGGGTCGAGATCGTCACCATGCGGCTGACGCCCGCGGCTTCCGCCCGCGCGACATAGGCCTCGATATCCTCGGCGAAGTCGGGGAAATCGAGATGGCAATGCGTATCGATCAGCATCAGGAGGCCGCGGCCTCCTCGGGCTCGACATAGCGCGGGAAGACCGCGCTTGGCGCCGGCAAGGCGGTGCCGGAGGCGAGTCGACCAGCCTCGCCGAGCGCAGCGAAATTGCGCGCCTCAGCCGGCACCGCCAGCAGGTCGAGCAGCTTTGCCATGGCCTGCGGCATCACCGGCTGGGTCAGGATCGCCACCTGGCGGATCGTCTCGATGGTGACGTAGAGCACGGTGTCGCGCCGCGCCGGATCGCTCTTGGAGAGCTTCCACGGCTCGTTGTTGGCGAAATAGCGGTTGGCCTCGGCGACCACGGCCCAGATGTCGGCCAGCACGACGTGCAAGGCGAAATCCTGCATGGCGCCGCGCGTCTTCGCCAGCAGCCCGTCGGCCTGCGCCAGCATTGCTTGGTCGGCCTCGGTCAGCGCGCCGGCCGGCGGTACCTTGCCTTCGCAGTTCTTGGCGATCATCGACAGCGAGCGCTGCGCCAGATTGCCGAGATCGTTGGCGAGGTCGGCATTGATCCGGCCGACGATCGCCTCGTGGCTGTAGTTGCCGTCCTGGCCGAAGGAGACCTCGCGCAGGAAGAAATAGCGCAGCTGGTCGACGCCATAGGCATTCGCCAACCCGAACGGGTCGACGACATTGCCGAGCGACTTCGACATCTTGGTGCCCTTGTTCAGCAGGAAGCCGTGGCCGAAGACGCGCTTCGGCAGCGGCAGCCCCGCCGACATCAGGAAGGCCGGCCAGTACACCGTGTGGAAGCGCACGATGTCCTTGCCGATGATATGGACGTCGGCCGGCCAGTAGTGCCAGCGCGGATCGTTCTCGTCCGGGAAACCGCAGCCCGTGACGTAGTTGTTGAGCGCGTCGACCCAGACATACATCACATGCTTGGGATCGCCGGGAACCGGCAGGCCCCAGTCGAAGGTGGTGCGGCTGATCGAGAGATCCTCGAGCCCGCCCTGGACGAAGGAGACGACCTCGTTGCGGCGCGTCTCGGGCGAGACGAAGTCCGGCACGTCGCGATAGAGCGCGAGCAGCTTGTCCTGATAGGCCTTGAGGCGGAAGAAGTAGCTCTCCTCCTCGACCCATTCGACCGGCGTGCCCTGCCCGCCCAGGCGCGTGCCATCGGGCTGGAGGGTCGTCTCTTCCTCGCCATAGAAGGCCTCGTCCCGGACCGAGTACCAGCCGGAATATTTGGCGAGGTAGATGTCGCCATTGGCCTCCATCCGGCGCCAGAGTTCCTGCGTCGAGGGCAGGTGGTCGGCATCGGTGGTGCGGATGAAGCGGTCGAAGGAGCAGCCGAGCTGCTGCTCCATCTCCCTGAAGCGCGTGGCGAAGCCGTCGACGAAGTCCTGCGGCGAGAGTCCGTTCTGCGCGGCGGTACGCTGCACCTTCTGGCCGTGCTCGTCGGTGCCGGTCATGGCGAAGACGTCGTAGCCGTCGAGGCGCTTGAAGCGGGCGATCGCATCCGCGGCCACCATCTCATAGGCGTGGCCGATATGCGGCGGGCCGTTCGTGTAGTGGATCGCGGTCGTCAGGTAGAACTTCGGGGCCGAGGCCATGGTCTGTCCGGTGCTGTCTCGTTTCAGGCTGCGCGCGACCGCGCTACCGCCTCCGACAGATCGTGAAACAGCGACATGACGAGGGGGCGGCGGTCGAGATTGTAGGTTTCCACCTCCCGGGCCGCGCGCGCAAGTCTCTCCCATACCTCCGCCAGGGGTGCAAGCCGGGCCGGGCCGGCGGCGGCATGCGCGTGGAGATGGCCACTGAGCCAGCCCTGCACGGTTTCGATCATCACCGCGAACTCGGCCTCGCCGGCCTTGCCCGCGACTTCCTCGCCCAGCGCCAGCAAGGCCGGAAGGTCGACACCCGGCAGAGCGTCGAGCCGCGCCCTCACCGCTTCTACCAGCGCCAGCGTTTCCGGGTCCACATAGCTGAGCGCCCGCTTCACCGAGCCCTCGGAAAGCGCTGCTGCGCGCTGCAGTGCCGAGTCATCATAGGGCAGGCCCATGCGCTCGAGCGCGATCCGTCCCGCCGCTGCGACATCACCCTCGGACAGAGGCTCGAAGGTGAGCAGTCGGCAGCGCGAGCGGATTGTCGGCAGGATCCGGCCGGGCGCATGCGCGACGATCAGGAAGAGCGTGCGTGCCGGCGGCTCCTCGAGCAGCTTCAGCAGGGCGTTGCCGGCCGAGCGGTCGAGCTCCTCGCTGGAATCGACGATGCAGACGCGCCAGCCGCCCTCCCCGGCGCTGGAGCCGAAGCGCTCCAGCACGCGGCGGACCAGATCGACCGGGATGTTGCTGGTGAAGCTCTTGCCATCGGGCTTCGGGATCCGGCGCAGCAGATGCAGGTCGGGATGCGACTGCGCCATGATCTTGCGCGTCGCGCCATCATCGGCGGGGATGGCGAGATCGCTTGCGGTGCGGGCGCGCCGCATCGGATCGCCCTCCGCCAGCAGGAAGCGCGCGGCGCGATAGGCGAAGCTCGCCTTGCCGATGCCTTCGGGACCGCCCAGCAGCCAGGCATGGTGCAGGCGCCCGGAACTCAGGGCTGCGAGAAATGCCTGCTCCTGGCGTTCATGGCCGATCAGCGCCAGCGTCTCGCGCGGATGCGGCGCATTCGGCAGGCGGTCGGGTTCATTGCTCGATTCGATCATGCGGGCGCAATCTGCGGCAGCGGAAGCCGGCTGACCAGCGCGGTCCAGGCCTGCTCGGCGAGCTGTTCCGGCGTCTGGCTGGCATCGAGCACGACGCAGCGCGCAGGCTCGGCTGCGGCGATGTCGAGATAGGCCTGGCGCAGCCGGCGGTGGAAGGCGAGCGTCTCGCCCTCGAAGCGATCGACCTCCTCACCGGGCTGGCGGCGCCGGGCCGCGCGTGCGAGACCGGTTTCCGGCGCGAGGTCGAGGACGAAAGTCAGCTCGGGCATGAGGCCCGCGATCGCTACGGCCTCGAGCGCTGCGAGCTTGCCAGCGGCGATCTCTCCGAGCGTGCCCTGGTAGACCCTCGTCGAGTCGATGAAGCGGTCGCAGATCACCCAGTCGCCGCGCTCCAGCGCCGGCCTGATGCGGCTGTCGACATGGTCGATGCGGGCGGCCGAGAACATCAGCGCCTCGGCGAAGGCGCCATAAGGCTTGATCTTGCCGGCGAGCAGCGAATTGCGGATGCGCTCGGCCTTGGGCGAGCCGCCGGGCTCGCGCGTCAGTTCGACGACAAGTCCGAGCGCCTCCAGCCGGCTTGCGAGTGCCTTCGCCAGGGTTGACTTGCCGGCCCCCTCCCCGCCCTCCAGCGTGATGAAGTGTCCGGGTGCCGGCGCGGCCGCCTTGGGGTCCTGCTCTGCCATTGCTACGCTCAGCTCCGCCCGAGCGCCTTGCGGATCCATCCGGTCGAGACCTCGAACAGGGCATCGAGCGCGCGCTGCTGCAGGCTGCCGACCTTCACCGCCTCGGCCGTGTAGAGCGGGATATCGAGCGTCTTGACCTCGCCGCGCGTGACGAGGAGCCGCGCCACCTGAGCGCCCTCCTCCACCGGTGCCTGCAATGGTCCGCGATAGACGATGCGGGCATTGAGCCGCTCGCTGCTGCCGCGCGGCACGAGCAGATTGACCGGCCCCCTGGCCCTCAGCGCCACCCTGCCCTTCTCGCCGCCATAGACGCTGGCCTCGCCGACGGTCTCGCCAGCGCCGAAGACCTGGCGCTGCTCGAAGGAGCGGAAGCCCCATTCCAGCAGCTTGCGCCCTTCGCTCGCCCGGTCACGGGCGTTCTTCAAGCCGGCAACGACGACGATCAGGCGCTGGTCCTTCTGCACCGCCGAGCCGACCAGCCCGTAGCCGGAATCGTCGACATTGCCGGTCTTGAGGCCGTCGGCACCGATATCCATCGCCAGCAGCGGGTTGCGGTTCTGCTGCCTGATCTTGTTCCAGGTGAATTCGCGCTGGCCGAAGATCTTGTAGAGTTCCGGATAGGTCTTGATCACATGGTCGGAGAGGCGCGCAAGCTCGCGGGCCGTGACCTTCTGCTCGGGATCGGCCATGCCGGTGGCGTTGCGGAACACGGATTTGGTCAGGCCGAGCGCCCGCACGCGCTCCGTCATCAACTTCGCAAAGTTCGCCTCGTCGCCCGAGACCGCCTCGGCCAGTGCGATCGCGGCGTCGTTGCCGGATTGCACGATCAGGCCTTGCAGGATGTCGCCGAGCTTCACCCGGCTGTGAACCAGGGCGAACATGGTCGAGCCGCCCGAGACGCCCCCGCCCTTGCGCCAGGCATTCTCCGAGATCGAGATCTCGGTATCGAGGGTCATCTTGCCCTGCTCGATCTCCTGGAAGGCGACGAGCGCCGTCGCAATCTTCGCCAGACTCGCCGGAACCATCAGCTCGTCGGCGGCCTTCTCATAGAGAACGGCGCCGCTGCCGGAATCGAGCAGCACGGCATAAGGCGCGGCTGATTGAAAGCTCTGGGCACCGGCGACAGGAATGGCAGCGAGCAGGAAGGCCACCGCGCCAAGGGAGCGCCCGCCACGCGCCAGATAACGGCCGAACATGAGCATCGAACGACCTCGCGCCATCTCTCGATCAGATGATGGCGCCGTGCGGGCGGTCAAGCCCGGCGCGGATCAATTCCGCGCAAGCGGCTGGAGAATCTGCGGCTTGACGCCGGAAGCCAGCGGGTGGCCGGAAGCGAAGCGCGCGGACGGCGCCTTTTCCGGGGCAGCGAAGAGGCTGGCGACGCTGGTCCGCGGGACCGAGGACGCCGAGGTCATGACGGCCGGCCGCAGCACCGGGACCGGCTTGCTGGCGTTGGCTATGGTATCGAGATCGAACGGACGCTCGGGCGGCAGCCGGACGCCGCGCATCGGGACGCCGTCCCCCCCAGTGCTGACAGTCGTGACCTGGATCGGGCTCTGGAGCGGCGCGCGCTGCGGCTGCTCGGCATAGGCCTGGGCCACGGGCTGCGAAACCGGCGCCGCACGGACGGGAACCGGAGCCGGCTGCGGGCGTTGATCCTCGGTATCGGAACCCAGATCGATCTGCGTATTGCCGGCGACGAGGCTGCGCGAGCTCTGGCCGGGGATCGAGGCCGGCTGGCCGTCGGTACGAAGGGAGGCGAGCAGCAGCTTGTCGTCGGAGCCGCCGAGCGAGGCCTGGCCGAGATACTCGACCTTGACGCGCGCCGTGCCGAGATGGCGGAACGCGAGCGCTTCGGCCGTGCGTTGCGACACGTCCATGACGCGGCCGCCATGGAACGGTCCGCGGTCGTTGACGCGTACTATGATGGAGCGATTGTTGACCACGTTGGTCACGCGGGCATAGGCCGGCAGCGGCATGGTCGGGTGCGCGGCGCTGATGCCGTGGCGGTCATAGACCTCGCCATTGGCGGTGCGGCGGCCGTGGAAGGCTTCGCCATACCAGGACGCGGTGCCGACCAACGTATGGCCGACCTGCTTGTCGAAGGGCGTATAGCGCTTCCCGGCGACGGTGTAGCTGCGGCCGATCAGCTGGCGTCCGCCGCCTTTCGGGACGGGCTGCCCCTCCTCGACGACGCGGGCGCTGGCCGGGCCATATTTCGACGACGGGAACGCGCCGATCTCCTTCGACTTGCCGCGGCGGGCGACACCGTCATTGGCGCAGTTTGCGAGGAAGACGCCGGCCACAACGACGCAGCCGAGGCGGGCTGCGGTCTTGAGGGGGGAGCAGGAGCGGGAGTCGTCGCGGGCGTCATTGGCGCTGGATACCACCGGTGCCGTAGAGCTTGCGCGTCCGATCATGCCCAAATTCCTGCGGTTCGCCAAAAAAACAGCACTGCACTCGCCGCGTGAACGCAGCGATATGCCAGCTTTCGGCCGATTCAATTAAGGGATCGTTAAGGCGGTGAGGCGCGGCGGCGACACCGTTAACAAAAGCCCAGCTGCCCCCTTTGGGCGGGCACAAAGGTGTCGGAAATGCGGCAGCTGTCAACCTCTCTCCATCTCTCCGCCATTTTTTGGGCCGGCGTGGCGTCGATGCAACGGAGCCTTCTAAGACGTTCTTGCGCGGGCGACCGAGACCTAAAGGCCGCACAAGGCATTGAAAAGTATGTCCGTTCTAACCGGTTCCCAAATTGGGCCGTCCCCTTTCAGCGGTGCTGGGGCGCGAGGCGCTTGCAAAACGCCGCGACCGGCGGCAATGACGGTGACACCGGAAGGGTGGCCGAGTGGTTTAAGGCAGCGGTCTTGAAAACCGCCGTAGGTGAAAGCCTACCGTGGGTTCGAATCCCACCCCTTCCGCCAGCACCGGCGGCAAGATTCCGGCCGCGACCGGAGGCCGCCTTGTCTGTCGAAATCGCCCTCGCCGATTATCCACTGCACACCCGCGACAAGCTGCGCTACGGCGATACGGACCGGCAGGGACATGTCAACAATGCCGTGTTCTCGACCCTGTTCGAAACCGGCCGCGTCGAGCTGATCTACGATCCCGACCATCCGCTGGCGGAGCCCGGAACCGCCTTCGTCATTGCCAGGCTGGAGGTGGATTTCCGGGCGGAGCTGCTCTGGCCCGGCGAGGTCGAGAGTGGCATGCGCGTCGCTTCAGTCGGCCGCAGCTCGGTTCGGCTCGAACAGGCGATCTTTCAGGCGGGACGCTGCGCTGCGAGCGCGGTGACGGTCATCGTCCTAGTGGACGAGGCGACACGCAAGTCGACGCCTTTCTCCGATGCGGTTCGCGAACGGCTGCTCAGATTGATGCCGTCCAAATCGGGATAGGATCGATGCCAGGCGTCGGGCCCATGGCGTTCAGGATGCAGCCCGACATAACTTATGGTTGCATGCCGTAACGTCGTCGGTGAAAGTAGTCGCAAGGGCTCGCCAAGCGGCTTGATTCTGCCGCCGGCGCTGTCGCAGGCCATGCATCAGACCGTTGCCAACCCGGCGCCTCCGGCCGATCGGGTTTCGTTCTCGGGCGAACGCTCGACCTTCCGCAAACTGGTGACGCGCGGCGCCCTGCTGGAGCTCGTCACCTTCGGCTTCTACAGATTCTGGCTTGCGACCGATATCGGTCGGCATCTCTGGTCGCACACGTCGGTCGGAGACGATTCCGCCGAGTATACAGGCCGGGCGAAGGAGCTGCTGATCGGCTTCCTGATCGCCATGGCGATCCTGGTCCCGGTCTATCTCGTCTACTTCCTGATCGGCCTCGAAGCGGAGATGATGCAGGCCTTCGCCAGCATCCCTCTGGTGCTGTTCTTCTATCTGTTCACGGAGTTCGCGCGCTATCGGGCGCGCCGCTATCGCCTGAGCCGCACGCTCTGGCGCGGCCTGCGCTTCTCCATGGGTGGCTCCGGCTGGAGTTATGGCTGGCGCTCGGGCCTCTGGGGGCTGCTGGTCGTCATCTCGCTCGGGTTCGCTTTGCCATGGCGGGCGGCGGCACTCGAACGCTTCAAGATGCGCCACACCGCCTATGGCAGCCTGCAAGGGCGTTTCGACGGTACCGGTGGCGAGCTGTTCAAGAGAGCCTGGGGACTGTGGCTATCCGGCCTGCTCGCCATTGCCATCGTTTTTGCGATCCCGGTCATAGCATCGCCCACCAGCTTGATAGACATCTTCCTGCTGCTCATCGTGATCGTGTTCTTCCTCCTGGTCTTGCCGTTCGTTTACGCCGCCTTCAAAGCGATCGAATGGCGCTGGTGGGTGTCGGGGCTGCGCCTCGGCGAGGTTTGCTTCGAGTCGCGGCTTGCAACCGGCGCGCTGAATGGCTGCTACTGGAAAGCGATTGGCTGGTCAGTGCTCTACATGGCCCTCCTCGCGGGCTGGCTGGCGGGGATATTCTGGATCGTCGGCGAGCTGTTCTCGATCGGAGGAACCGTTGAGCAACATATGCTCTTCGTGTCCCAACACCCGGCGTTCCTGGCTGGTAGCGCCGTTGGATATCTGCTGATGGCCCTCGCGTTCGGCGCGGTCGTCCGAGTTTACCTCAACCGCGATGTCTGGGCGCTCGTGGCGCTAAGCACCGTGGTCCACAATCTGGCCGCTGCGGACGACGTTTCGGGCCAGGGCGAAGCGGTCGGCGCTGTCGGTGAAGGTCTTGCCGACGGCCTGGACGTGGCCGGCTTCTGAGCGCGGAGCCCTGCCCTGCGATGAGCTCGGCCGACGATGGTGCCTATCCCGCGGTCTACTATGACGGGGTTTCCAGCCGGCGGCGGCAGGTCGAGGTGCGCCTCGGCACGCAGCTCGACATCATCGAGCATGGTAGCGTGTTGGCGAGCTGGTCCTATGCCGACATGCGCCGCGTCGACGGCAGCCGTGGCCTGCGGCTGACATCGGCAGCGACGGCGACCCAGGTTCGGCTGGAAATCGCGGACGAGGCCGCGCCGCGCCAGCTGACCACGCGTTGCGCCGCCCTCGATCAGGATCGCGGTGGCGGCCAGCCCCTGCGGATCGTCGGCTGGTCGCTTGCTGCCGCGGCGTCCATCGTGCTGATGACGCTTTATGGCATCCCACTGGTCGCCGATCGCCTCGCCGCGCTCGTGCCGGCCTCGGCCGAACAACGTCTCGGAGCCGCCGTAGACAAGCAGGTGCGGGCGCTGATGGGCGGCAAGAGCTGCACGGGAGCCGAGGGGCAGCGCGCCTTCGCAAAGATGGTCGAGGCGCTGAGGACGGCCGGCAACAGCGCCATTCCGCTCGAAGCGCAGGTCCTATCCTCGCCCGTCCCGAACGCGGTCGCCTTGCCGGGCGGGCGGATCTACCTGTTCGAAGGGTTGCTCAGCCGGGCGCGCAACTCCGATGAGATAGCCGGGGTGATCGCGCATGAGATCGGCCATGCCGAGCATCGCGACGGATTGCGCAGCGTCATCCGAACTGGTGGCACCTCATTCCTGTTCGGCTTGCTCTTCGGCGATATCACCGGCAGCGGCGCCGTGATCTTCGCCTCGCGCATGCTGCTCGACGCCTCGCATTCGCGCGATGCCGAAACGGCGGCCGACGATTATGCGATCAGGGCGATGACGCGGCTCGGCCGATCGCCGGCGCCCCTCGGCGAGCTCCTGGTCCGCATCTCCGGCAAGGATGGCGGCACGACGATCATCGACAGCCACCCGGTCAGCAGCGAGCGCCTGGAGCGGATGCGGCGGGCGACGCCGACGAATGCAGGGCCGCCGATCCTCACCGATGCGGAATGGCAGGCGCTCAGGCGCGTCTGCGCGACCGGGTGACCTATCCGCTTTCCTCCGGCCAGCCGACCAGCTCGGTCGGTGTCCAGCGCGCCTTGCGGCGTTCGTGCCGCTCCTCCAGCACCTCGCCACCGAAATCGCGCGGCTCGGCAGATCTGGTGAAGCGAGCACGCCCGTCGAGCACATCGATATTGATCGTGGTCCAGGCCTTGCCGCCCTCGGTCATCAGCATGGCGATGTAGACGCCGCATCGGTGGCAGAGGACCACCTCGGAAGCGCCGAGACCAAAGCGATAGCGCTGGAGCTGGCTGGGCTGACGCAAGATCAGGCGTGCCTGCGCCTTGGGGTCCGAAACCGTCCGGGCATTGTGCTTTCGGCAAAAGGAGCACTGGCAGGCGCCGATGACCTCCTCCTCGGGCGGACGCGGGAGCGACAATTCGAGCGCGATCGCTCCGCAATGACACCCGCCGTCCAAGCGATGCATCATGCCGGTGTTCCCTTCGCGCGCTGTCACATCACCGCAATCATAGGCTGCAACAGAACCTATCAAAACAACTGATTTGATGCCGCATCGAATCAAGGGAACGGAATCGCTCCCGCCGCGTTCGGAGCCAAAATGCGGGAGGACATCATGAGCAGCCTTGTTACGGTCTCGGCGCTGTTCCTGGCCGGCGGCCTTTCAACCGTGACCATGGGGGGCGTGCCCCTGCAGGGCATTCTCAACGAGCTCTTCTGGGCCGGCCTCGCCATTTCGGCCTTCATCACCACGGCGGGGCTCGAAGCTTCGAGCTGAAGGGCGGCCTTCGGGCGCTTTCGCAGGTTTCATCTGCCGAACCGGGTCGGCCCGACTGCCGTCGGGCTCGATGGAGCCGGTGCATTGCGCCGCGTTCCCGTTATGGTTGTGGCGGGCTCCGAGGAGGGCCGCCGCCATGGCGAGTGAAGCGCATGTGCTTTTCGATGCGGCCTTGCCAGCTATCGGGCGCATCAACGCTGAGTTGAAGCGCCTCGGTTTCCCCGTCAGGCTTCGATACCGAGCCGGCTGTCTCGACGCGCATGCTGGATTCCTGCCGGCGATGCTGCGGCGGCAGCAATCCGGCTGCGAGTGTGATGTCCGCAGCTGTCCCGACGCTGCCAGCGACCTCGAGCCGCCAGAGACTGGCAAATCATTCTCACGCCGTGTCAGCCTGCGTTGGGCAAGCGATAAGGATGAAGCCATAGTCGGCCTCTGCGTCGCGGCGGCCTTGGCTAGGCTGACGCAAGGCATCGTGCTCGAAGACGGATCAGGCAAGTGGCAGGACGCCGGCAAGGCCGTCGACTATGCCAGGCAGCATCTCGAGGCGATGGCAGTCAGGGGCGGTCCAGCTGAGCCGGGAGCGCGCCCGGCGGACATCAGGCGCTATCTGAAAGGCTTCTTGGCCGAACGGGACGACCTTGTCCTTGTCGGTCGGCACCTCCTCATCCGGCCTGTCCGCCACATTTTGCGCGGCGCATTGTTCGATCGCACAGGGGAACGGACTCGCTTCCGGATCTGGCCGTACCTCCAACCGCTCTACGGACATCCGCATTCCACCGGGTGGCTGGAAACGATCCACGGATCTCTCTGGGACGTTACGGCGGCCCATTTCATGCCATTGCTGCAGGATGCGCTGCTTCATGACGTGTTCGCCGATGTCGGGTCCATCACCACGCTGGAAGGGCTGGCCAGTCGGTTGGAGGCCGATCGGGAAAAGGTGTCTTCGTGCGTCATCGCCTTGTTGTTGGCCGGGCGGCCCGAAACGGCCAGTGCAATCATCGACGGTCTCGAGGCAAGGGACGCTATCTGAGGGCGCTGGCTCGCCGAGGAGCGGCAACTCCTCGATCGTGACGTCAAGGCGGTCTGCGCCGAATTCCGCGAGCAGGAGGAACGAACAGTCCAGGCGCTCAAGATCGCGTCGATCTGGGAGCCCTCTCCCTTTCCGGCCGAGTTGCCGGAGCATCAACGCGAGAGCGTGGCGGAGCCGCAATTCCAGGCGGGCACCTGGCCTGCGACACCGGGCGGCCTGTTGGCGCCGCTGCCCGACCAGCCCGGCGAACTCAAGTTCAGCAAGGAGTACATCCTTCGCCGCGGCTTTCCCCTTCTGCTGAACCCCATGACGATCGCGGCCGGGCAGCGGGCCTACCGAGCCCATGAGCGACTGATCGCGGCGCAGCGCCTGCACGACGGGATGCTCCTGCTCAGCATCGTGGACCCGCAGCGTGCGCATCAGAGCTGGATCGATCAGACGTCGCCGGGCGCCGATCCGATCGGGTATCACTCGCGTTTCCTGCTCTACGGCATGGAGCGCCTCGCCGAGATTTCGCTCCACCGTCGATCGTTATCCGAGGAACCGCTCTCGATCAGTTCGATCGATATCCGGAGCCGCGATCGCCGCCGGGAGATCTGGCGCTGTAACTTCAGACATGATCAGGCCGTTGCGACAGTGTTCGAGGCCCGAGGCGCGACCCTCGGTGGAGTCACCTCTGACTTGCCGCCGGGCCTTCTGGCGGCACTTGTGCTCGACCATCCCGTCCCTGGTGCGCCGGACGACATCCTGCGTCGCACGCGAAAGCTCCTCGACGGCATGGGCTATGGCGAACTCGATCTCGATCTTCCCTTGGAAGGATCCTGATCTTTGAAGGATCTTGATCTTTACGCCGCCCTTATGCCCCTCCCTGCCCTTCCCGCTCGAACGCTTACCCGGCCCGCCCCCACATCTCCGGTCTGAAACACAGGCTGGAGACCGATATGGCCGACATCTTCTTTTTCGCGCTGGGGACCGGAGCCTTTGCGCTTTTCGGCCTCTATGCGGCGCTGCTGCGCAAGGTCTGACGACCATGGCGCTCACCATCCTCTACGCCGCCGCGGCCCTCGGGCTCGTGGTCTACATGGTCGCCGCGCTGCTGCGCCCCGACCGCTTCTGAACTTCGAGAACAAAGGAGACCTCGCATGGAATGGCGGGGCTGGGCCGAGATCGTCTTTACGATCGCGTTGACTGTGGCCGTGGGCTGGCCACTCGGCATCTACATGGCGCGCGTCTGGGCGGGCGAACGAACCTGGTTCGACCCCGTGCTACGCCCGGTCGAGGCCGGGCTCTATGCGGCGCTAGGCATCGATCGAGGCAAGGGCCAAGGCTGGCTCGGCTATGCCGGGGCGGTGCTCGCCTTCAGCGCGGCCGGCTTCGTGCTGCTCTATGCGCTCCTGCGGCTGCAGGGGCAGTTGCCGTTGAACCCGCAGGGCTTCGACGGCCTGTCGCCGCATCTCGCCTTCAACACCGCCGTCAGCTTCGTCACCAACACGAACTGGCAGTCCTATGGCGGCGAGACAACGATGAGCAGCCTCAGCCAGATGCTGGGCCTTACCGTGCAGAACTTCGTCTCGGGCGCCGTCGGTCTCTCGGTCGCCGCCGCCGTGGCTCGCGCCTTTGCCGCCGATCGCGGCGAAACGCTCGGCAATTTCTGGGTCGATCTGACCCGCAGCACGCTCTACGTGCTGCTGCCGGTCTCGATCGTCACCGCGCTCGCACTCGTCGCCGCCGGCGTGCCGCAGAGCCTGCTTGCCAACGTCACGGCCAAGACGCTCGAAGGCGCTGACCAGATCATCGCGCTCTTCCCTGTCGCCAGCCAGGAAGCGATCAAGCAGTGGGGCACCAATGGCGGGGGCCTGTTCAACGTCAACTCGGCGCATCCATTCGAGAACCCGACGCCGCTGACCAATCTGATCGAAGTCGTCTCCCTGAACGCGATCGCCTTCGCCACCGTCGTTGCTTTCGGGCGCGTCGCCGGCGCCCGCAAGGAGGCGCGTGCGCTGATCGCGGCGATGGTGATCCTCCTCAGCCTAGGTGCTGCGGCGATCTATGCCTCGGAGACGCTGACGCCGCAGCCGGCCATGGTCGCGGCGGGCATCACCGACGCGCCGGCCAACATGGAAGGCAAAGAGGTGCGCTTCGGCGCCGCTGCTTCCTCCGTATGGGCAGCCCAGACCACGGGCACCGCGAACGGCTCGGTGAACGCGATGCACGGCTCGTTCATGCCGCTCGGCGGCGGCGTCGCGATGTTCCTGATGCAGCTTGGCGAGATCGTCCCCGGCGGTGCCGGCTCCGGTCTCTACGGCATGGTGGTGATGGCGCTGCTCTCGGTCTTCGTCGCCGGGCTGATGGTCGGGCGCACCCCGGAATATCTCGGCAAGAAGGTCGAGGCGCGCGAGATCAAGTTCGCCATGCTGGCGGTGCTGATCCTGCCGCTCGCCATTCTCGGTTTCTCGGCCATCGCTGCCGTGCTGCCGGTCGCGCTTGAAGGCCTGCTCAACAAGGGACCGCGCGGGCTCACCGAGATCCTCTACGCCTACTCGTCGGCGACCGGGAACAACGGCTCGGCCTATGCTGGACTGACCGCCAACGCACCCTGGTGGAACACCACGCTCGGCATCGCCATGTTGCTCGGCCGTTTCGCCTACATGGTCCCGGTAATCGCCCTTGCGGGGGCCATCGCCGCCAAGCCGAAGCTCAAGCCGACCGCCGGCACGCTGCCGAGCGACAGCCCGCTCTTCGTCGGACTGCTCATCGGAATCATCCTGATCCTGGGCGGCCTCCAGTTTTTCCCCGCGCTCGCGCTCGGGCCGATCGTCGAGCACTTCCAGGTGCTTGCGGCCGCTCGCTGAGCCAACGAAAGAACACATTCATGAGTGTTTCCCTCGCCAGGTCCGGTGCCTTCGACCAGGGCGTCATCGTGACGGCGCTGAAGAGCGCCTTCACCAAGCTCGACCCGCGCGCGCTCGCCGGCAATCCGGTGATCCTCGCCACCGAGGTCGTCGCCATGCTGGCCACGGTCTCGGCCGTGGTGGCCGTCGCCGGTGGACAGCCCGCCGGCTTCGCCATCCAGATCGCGGTCTGGCTCTGGCTCACCGTGCTCTTCGCCAATTTCGCCGAGGCGATCGCCGAGGGGCGCGGCAAGGCAGCGGCGGATTCGTTGCGCGCCACCCGCGTCACCACCAAGGCCAAGCTGATCATCGACGCCTCGCGCAATGCGATCATCCCGACGCCGGCGCACGAGCTCGCGCCCGACGATATCGTCCTGGTCGAAGCCGGCGACGTCATCCCCGCCGATGGCGAGATCGTCGAGGGTGTCGCGTCGGTCAACGAGGCCGCCATCACCGGCGAATCCGCGCCGGTCATCCGCGAGAGCGGTGGCGACCGTTCGGCCGTCACCGGCGGCACCACCGTCGTCTCCGACTGGATCAAGGTCCGGGTCACCTCGCGGCCCGGCTCCTCCTTCCTCGACCGGATGATCGCGATGGTGGAAGGCGCCGACCGGCGCAAGACGCCGAACGAGCTGGCACTCGCCGTGCTGCTCGCCGGCCTGACCCTGGTCTTCCTGATCGCGGTGGTGACACTGACCGGCCTCGGCGCCTTCTCGGGTGTCTCGCTCGACCCGATGGTGCTCGGCGCCCTCTTCGTCACGCTGATCCCGACCACGATCGGCGGCCTGCTCAGCGCCGTCGGCATCGCCGGCATGGACCGGCTCCTGAAGGTCAACGTGCTCGCCACCTCGGGCCGTGCCGTCGAGGCCGCCGGCGACGTCGATACGCTGCTACTCGACAAGACCGGCACCATCACCTTCGGCAACCGCATGGCGGTCGAAGTCATTCCCGCTCCCGGCATGCGTCCGGAAGCAGCCCTGCGCGCCGCCCTGATGGCCTCGCTCGCCGACGAGACGCCGGAAGGCCGCTCGATCGTCGACCTTGCCCGCAGCCTCGGTGTCACCGCCGAAATCCCGAATGGCGCCAACGCCATTCCCTTCAGCGCTACGACGCGCCAGTCCGGCCTCGACCACGACGGCAAGGACACTGGCAAGATGTCCTGGCGCAAGGGCGCGGTCGATGCGGTGATCAGGACGCTCGATCTCAGCGAAGCGCAGGTGCCGGCGGAGCTGCGCCAGGCGGTCGACGCCATCGCCCGTTCGGGCGGCACGCCGCTCGCCGTCAGCGAGAATGGCGCGCTCGCCGGCGTCATCCACCTCAAGGATGTGGTGAAGCCGGGCGTCAAGGAACGCTTCGCCGATCTGCGCCGGATGGGCGTACGCACGGTGATGATCACGGGCGACAATCCGGTCACCGCCGCGGCGATCGCTTCGGAGGCTGGCGTCGACGACTTCCTCGCCGAGGCCACCCCCGAGGACAAGCTGCGCATCATCCGCGCCGAGCAGGCCAAGGGCCGCCTCGTCGCGATGTGTGGCGACGGCGCCAACGACGCGCCGGCGCTCGCACAGGCCGATGTCGGCGTCGCCATGCAGACCGGTGCCCAGGCCGCGCGCGAGGCCGGCAACATGGTCGACCTCGACAGCGACCCGACCAAGGTCCTGGAGATCGTCGAAGTCGGCAAGCAATTGCTGATCACCCGCGGCGCGCTCACCACCTTCTCGATTGCCAACGACGTGGCGAAGTACTTCGCCATCATCCCGGCGCTGTTCGTCGTCTCCCTGCCGGCTCTGGGGGCGCTCAACGTCATGGGGCTGTCGAGCCCGCAGAGCGCCATCCTCTCGGCCGTGATCTTCAACGCGCTGGTCATCGTCGCGCTGATCCCGCTGGCGCTGCGTGGCGTGCGCTACCGGGCAATCGGCGCGGCCAAGCTGCTCTCGCGCAACCTCACCCTCTACGGCATCGGCGGGCTGATCGCGCCCTTCGTCGGCATCAAGTTGATCGACATGCTCGTTTCGGCCCTCGGGCTGGCCTGAGCCGCGGCAAAGGACATCGAATCATGATCTCGCATCTGCGTCCTTCCATCGTCGCGATGGTCTTCTTCACCCTCCTGCTCGGCCTCGCCTATCCGCTCGGCGTGACCGGCCTCGCTCAGGCCTTGTTTCCGGCCCAGGCCGGCGGCTCGCTGATCCGCAACGCGAACGGCGTGGTCGTCGGCTCGCAATGGATCGGCCAGAACTTCAAGGGCGAGGCCTATCTGCGCCCCCGCCCTTCCGCCGCCGGCAAGGACGGCTACGACGCCTCGGCCTCTTCGGGCTCGAATCTCGGCCCGCTGAACGAGGACCTAGCCGCCCGCATCAAGGCCGAGGCCGAGACGCTACGGGCCGAGGCGGCGGGGCCGATCCCGGTCGACGCGGTCACGACTTCAGCCTCCGGGCTCGATCCGCATATCTCGCCGGCCTATGCGGCCCGGCAGGCCGCGCGTATCGCTGCCGCCCGCAAGACCCAGCCGGCCGAGGTGCTGGCGCTGATCTCGGCCAACACCGAGGGGTCGACCTTCGGCCTGCTCGGCGAGCCGCGCGTCAACGTGCTTGCCGTCAATCTGGCGCTCGACGCGCGCTGGCCCCAGCCGCAGCGATAGAAGGCTGCTCTTCCGGCCGGTAGCGGTCTACAAGCATTGGTCGTCCCGGGCTGGCGAGGCTTCGTAGCCAGAGCGGGACGCCCCTGAAAGACGATTGAGAATGTCCTAGGCAAATGGCTAGCGACGAATCCCAGTTCCGCGAGGCAGGCCGGCCCGATCCGGACGCCCTGCTGTCGTCGGCCGGCCGTGGCAAACGCGGCCGGCTGAAGATCTTTCTCGGCATGGCGCCCGGCGTCGGCAAGACCTACGAGATGCTGACACAGGGGCGCCGGGCCCAGGCCGAGCATGGCGAGGTGCTGGTCGGCGTCGTCGAGACCCATGGACGGCGCGAGACCGAAGCGCTGCTCGACGGGCTCGAGGTGATGGCCCGCCGGCCGATCGAGCATCGCGGCCGCATCTTGATGGAGTTCGATCTCGACGCCGCGCTCGCCTGCAAGCCGCGGCTGCTGCTCGTCGACGAATACGCCCATTCCAACGCGCCCGGCAGCCGCCATCCAAAGCGTTGGCAGGATGTCGAGGAGCTGCTCCAGGCCGGCATCGACGTCTGGACGACGCTCAATGTCCAGCATCTCGAAAGCCTGGTCGAAGTCATCTGGAAGATTACCGGCGTGCGCCAGCGCGAGACGGTGCCGGACAGCGCACTCAGCCGCGCCGACGAGATCGAGCTGATCGACATCACGCCGACCGAGCTGCGCCAGCGCATGGACGAAGGCAAGGTCTACCTGCCGGAGACCGCGCGGCTCGCCGCCAGCAACTTCTTCAAGCCCGAGAACCTGACCGCCCTGCGCGAGCTCGCCTTGCGCCGGGCGGCGCAGACCGTCGACGACCAGCTCAGCCAGGCGATGAAGCGCGCCGGCGTCGAGGGACCCTGGGCGGCGGGAGAACGCATCCTGGTCCTGATCGGCCCAGACGCCATGGCGGGACCGCTGGTCCGCGCCGGACGGCGGCTTTCCGACATGATGATGGACGCGCCCTGGACGGTCGCGCATGTCGAACGGCCGAACCGTGCCGACGGCGATCCCGGCCGCAGCGCCCCGCTCGTCGAAGCCCTGAAGCTCGCCGAGCAGCTTGGCGGGGCGACCGTCGTCCTCAATGGCGACGACCTCGTCGGCGCCGTCCTCGACTATGCCCGGCGCAACAACGTCACCCAGATCGTCGTCGGCAAGTCGCATCGGCGCGGCTGGCGGGCCTGGTTGCGCCGCTCGCTCGCCCCGGAACTGCTGAAGGCGCAGAACGGCGCCGCGCTCCACATCATCACCGAGACGGCTGCGACCCCAGCCACCGCCCCGGCCTTCGCGGGCCCGAAGCCGAGTTTCCATTGGCGTGGCCATGTCGGCGCCGTCGCCATGGTCTGCGCCGCGATCGGCCTCGCCGAGCTGCTCGACCAGCACGTCGAGAACGCCAACCTCGCCATGCTGTTCATGGTCAGCGCCCTCGGCTCCGGCCTTGCCTTCGGTCTCTGGCCGGCGGTCACGGCCGCCGCCCTCGCCGCCTTCGCCTATAACTTCTTCTTCCTGCAGCCGCGCCTGACCGTCTGGATCGGCCATCCGGCCGACCTTCTGACCTTTCTCGTCTTCTTCGCCGTCGCCATGACGACGGGCAGCCTGACCGGGCGCGTCCGTGACCAGGCGACGGCGACGGCAAGGCGCGCCTCGGCCATCACCGCCCTGCTCGCCGCCAGCCGCCGCCTCTCCGGCGCCGCCCGCAAGGAGGACGCCGCGGCCATCCTCGCCGAGCAGGTCTCGGCGGCGACCTCCGGCAAGGTCGTCGTCCTGCTGCCGGCTGAGGGCGGCGAGATCGCCGCTATCGCCGGGGCTCCGGAGCTGGAGCCGCTCTCGACCGCCGACATGACCGCAGCGCGCTGGACTTGGAACCGTGGCGAGCCGGCCGGCGCCGGTACCGGGACCTTGCCCAATGCCGGCTGGACCTTCCGCGCGCTGCAGGGCGTGCGCCTGCGCTCCGGCGTCGTCGGCTTCGAGCCCAGCGCCCTGGCGACAGCGGAGAACGAGCGCTTCGCTCTGGCCCTGCTCGACCAGGGCGCGATCGCGATCGAGCGCGCCGAACTCGCTGCCGCTGCGGTCGATGCCGAGGCCCTGCGTCGCAGCGACCGCTTGCGGGCCGCGCTGCTCAACTCGGTCAGTCATGACCTGCGCACGCCGCTCGCGACCGTGCTCGGCTCGGCGACCACGCTGATCGACTATGGCGAGGGCATGAAGCCGGTCGTCCGCGACGATCTCCTGCTCTCGATCCGCGAGGAGGCCGAGCGGCTCAACCGCTATGTCGGCGATCTCCTCGACATGACCAAGCTGGAAGGTGGCGCCCTGCTGGCGCGGCGCGACTGGATCGATGTCCGCGACGTCGTTGCGGCGGCGCTGGCGCGCGTCTCGCGCCGGCTCGGCCAGCGCCGGGCGCTGCGCGATTTCCCGGCCGAGCTCTCGATGGTCCGGGCCGACCCCGTCCTGCTCGAACAGGTGCTGGTCAACATCCTCGAAAACGCCATCGCCTACAGCGAGGACGGTGCGCTGATCGAAACGGCGGCCTATGAAGATCGCGGCAATGTCGTGATCTCGATCGAGGACGAGGGGCGCGGCATTCCGACCGCCGAGTTGGAGCGCGTCTTCGAGAAGTTTCGCCGGCTCGAGGAAGCGATCGATCGCGGCGGCGAGCGCGGCAAGGGCGCCGGCCTCGGCCTCGCCATCGCCAAAGGCTTCGTCGAAGCCATGGGCGGGCGCATCGCCGCCGCCAGCCCGATCCGCGAGCGGCCCGACGGCTCGAAGGGCGGCACCCGCATCCTGATCAGCCTGCGCAAGGACATCGCGGGCGGAGAACCCAACGCATGACCGCCTTTCGCCCCCGCATCCTCGTCATCGACGACGAACCGCAGATCCACCGCTTCCTCGGCCCTGCCCTCGATGCCGCCGGCTACGAGCCGATCCGCGCCGACGATGCGACCGCCGGCCTGCGCGAAATCGCCCGCAAGCCGCCCGACGCCGTCGTGCTCGATCTCGGCCTGCCCGACATGGACGGCAAGGAGGCGCTCGCCAAGGCACGCGCCTTCTATGACGGCCCGGTGATCATCCTTTCCGCCCGCGACCGCGAGACCGAGAAGATCGACGCGCTCGACGCCGGCGCCGACGACTATGTCGAGAAGCCCTTCGGCGTCGGCGAATTGCTGGCGCGCCTGCGCGTCGCGCTCCGCCACCGCATCGAGCGGCAGGGCGCTGCGCCAGTGCTTGTCGCCGGGACGGTCGAGATCGACCTGGTCAACCGCCGGGTCAGTCGCGACGGGGCCGCGGTCAAGCTGTCGCCCAAGGAATACGACCTGCTGGCGAGCCTCGCCGGCGGCCATGGCCGGGTCCTCACGCACAAGCAGATCCTGACCGCCGTCTGGGGGCCCGCCCATGAGCACGACGTGCAGTATCTGCGGGTCTTCGTCGGCCAATTGCGCCAGAAGCTGGAGGAGGATCCCTCCGCACCGCGGCTGATCGAGACCGAGCCCGGCGTCGGCTATCGGCTCGGCGGTCTCGCCTGACGAAAGGGCGGGCTCGAAAGACGAATTTCCCACATTCGAACGGAAATAAGAAAAATCACGCTATCCAACGTGAATTGATGCTCCGCGCCCGCCGGTTTATTTTCAGCGTTCGTAATAGCGAACGCAGCGAGCGCCAGTGTCCAGACCGAAACCGACAGAGAACGAGAGCATCGCGCACCGCCTGAGCGGCAGGAGCGCGTGATGGCGGCCGTAGCGAAGCGCCCCCCCCTGCCCGCGATCCTGCTCGCCAACGACCTGCTCGACGGCGATGTCGTCTTCGCCTCCGCGGTAGGCGAAGCGTTGGCCTGGACGCGTGACCCGGCGCTGGCGTTGGTCGCCAGCGATGATCTCGGTGCCGAGCGCCTGGAAGCCTTTGCCGTGGCCGAGTTCGGGGCACAGTGCGTCGTCGACGCCTATCTCGTCGATGTCGAGACGGACACCGGCCGCCCGGTGCCGCGCCATTACCGCGAGCGGATGAAGACGCTCGGACCGAGCAATCGCCGGGATCTCGGCAAGCAGGCCGGCGAAGGCATTGCGCCCTCCGGCCAGGGAATTTGACGCATGTACCGCTATGACGAGTTCGACGAGCGTTTCGTGCGCGAGCGGGTGGCGCAGTTCAGCGACCAGGTCGCACGCCGCCTCGACGGCTCGCTGACCGAGGACGAGTTCAAGCCGCTGCGGCTCAAGAACGGCGTCTACCTCCAGCTCCATGCCTACATGCTGCGGATCGCCATTCCCTATGGCACGCTGTCCTCACGCCAGCTCCGTCAGCTCGCGCTGATCGGAGAGCGCTTCGACCGTGGCTACGGCCATTTCACCACGCGCACCAACCTGCAGTTCAACTGGCCGAAACTGCGCGACGTGCCCGAAATCCTCGGCCTGCTCGCCGATGTCGAGATGCATTGCATCCAGACCTCAGGCAACTGCATCCGAAACGTCACGGCCGACCATTTCGCTGGCATCGCCCGCGACGAGATCGAAGACCCGCGCCCGACCGCCGAGCTGATCCGGCAATGGTCGTCGCAGCATCCCGAATTCAGCTACCTGCCGCGCAAGTTCAAGATCGCGGTGACCGGCGCCGAGCAGGACCGGGCGGTGATCAAGGCTCACGATATCGGGCTGCGCATCCGCCGCCATCCCGATACGCATGAGACCTGCTACGAGGTCAGCGTCGGCGGCGGCCTCGGGCGTACGCCGATGATCGGCAAGGTGGTGCGCGACTACCTGCCCAAGGCCGATCTGCTCGCCTATCTCGAGGCGATCATGCGGGTCTACAATCTCGAGGGCCGGCGCGACAACAAGTACAAGGCCAGGGTCAAGATCCTGGTCCACGAAACCGGCCTTGCGGAGTTCACCCGCCGCGTCGAGGCGGAGTTCGCCGAGCTCGACGGCCCCTCGATCAATGCCGATCCCGAAGAGGTCGCGCGGATCGCCGCCTATTTTGCGCCGCCCGCCTATCGGGCGCTGCCGGAGAAGAGCGCGGCGCTCGAGACCGCCAGGGCCGGCAATCCCGATTTCGCCCGCTGGGTCGAGGTCAACACCACCGCCCACAAGCAGCCGGGCTACACTGCCGTGACGGTCTCTCTGAAGAGCGTCGGCGAGGCGCCGGGAGACGCGACCAGCGAGCAGATGCGGCTGGTCGCCGATCTCGCCGACGATTTCTCCTTCTCGGAGATCCGCGTCACCCATGCGCAGAACCTCGTTCTGCCGCATGTGAAGCTGTCGGATCTCTTCGCGATCTGGCGCCGGCTCGGTGAAGCCGGGCTCGCGAGCGCCAATATCGGCCTGATCACCGATATCATCGCCTGCCCCGGCCTCGACTATTGCGCGCTCGCGACGGCGCGCTCGATCCCGATCGCCCAGGCGATCGCCCGCCGCTTCGCCGAAGATGCAAAGCAGAAAGAGATCGGCGAGCTCAACATCAAGATCTCCGGCTGCATCAACGCCTGCGGCCACCACCATGTCGGCCATATCGGCATTCTCGGCCTCGAGAAGCGCGGCATCGAATCCTACCAGATCACGCTCGGCGGCGACGCCACCCAGGACGCGGCGATCGGCGAGATTCTCGGCCCCGGTCTTGCTGCCGAGGAGGTGCCGGATGCGATCGAACGGATCGTCGAGGTTTATCTGGAGCATCGCCGGGCCGGCGAGAGCTTCATCGAGAACGTCCGGCGCCTCGGCCTCGCGCCCTTCAAGGCCGCTTTCCTGGAGCTCGACCGTGCTGCTTGATCGCAACGGAACCGCATCCGACCCGTGGACGCACAGCGATGGCGCGGCCATCGGCAACATCCCGCTCGCCCTCGTGCCTTGGGAGGCGCTGCCGGAAGCGCTCGCCAACAGGGCGCCCGGCCAGCAGATCGGCGTCGTCGTTCCCGGCAGTCTCGCCATCGCCGAGGTCGAGGCGCTTCTGCCGGAGCTTGCGCTGATCGCTGTCGGTTTCCCGGCCTATTCCGACGGGCGCGGCTTCAGCCTTGCGAGGCGGCTGCGGCGCGCCGGTTTCGCCGGCAGGCTGCGCGCCAGCGGCCCGCTGATCGTCGATCAGTTCGCCTATGTGCTGTTCTGCGGCTTCGACGAAATCGCGCTGCCGGCTTCCAGCGCCGGGCGCCAGCCGGCCGAGCAATGGCAGCGGGTGCTCAGCCATGTCGGCGCGCGCTATCAGCGCGGCTATGGCGACGGCGGCAATATCCTCGACCAGCGCCGGGCGAAGCGCCTGGTGCAGGCGGCGGGCTGAAAGCCATGAGCAGCGCGGCGCAGCGACGCGAACTGCGGCCGGCGGATCGGCATAGCGACGATCATTGGGAGGAAGCCATGCTGACGAGCGCTCTCGACCAGGCCAAACCCGGTCCCCGCGAACGCTGGTTCGATCTTTGCTTCCGCCTTATCATCCTTGCGCTCGCCGGGCTTTGGTTGTTCATGCCGCCGAACAGCGAGACGCAGAGGCCGCCGGACGTGAAAGCAGCAGTGACGCAGAAATGACCGACAGAGCCCCGCGCCCGACCGCCCCGCGCCGCATCGAGCGGCTCGCGACCCTGCCGCTGTTCCACAAGCTGGATGGGCGCAAGGTCGTGCTGGCCGGTGCGAGCGAGGGCGCGCTCTGGAAGGCTGAGCTGCTGGCGTCGACGGGCTGCGACCTCGTCGTGCTCGCTGGCGACTCGGCTGCGCTCTTCGCCGCGCTCGCGGCGGATCCGCCGGCTGGCAAGGTCGAGGTCCTCTCACGCAACTGGCAGGCGACCGACCTCGACGGCGCGGCGCTCGCCATCGCCGATATCGAGCAGGCCGACGAGGCAAGGGCTTTCGCCGCGGCGGCGCGCCAGCTCGGCGTTCCCGTCAATCTCGTCGACAAGCCGGAGTTCTGCGATTTCGCCTTCGGCTCGCTGGTCAATCGCTCGCCGCTGGTCGTGGCGATCTCGACCGATGGTGCGGCGCCCGTCTTTGGCCAGGCGATTCGCGCCAAGATCGAGGCCTTGCTGCCGGCCGGGCTGAAGCACTGGGCCCAGGCCGCGAAGGACTGGCGCCCGGCCGTGCAGGCGCGCGAACTGGCCTTTCCCGCGCGGCGCTCCTTCTGGGAGAGCTTCACCAGCCTCGCCTTCGGTGAGCCGCAGCGCCGGCCGGATGCTGGCGATCATGCCAGTCTGCGCAGCACGCTCGACCAGATCGAGGCCTCGGGCTCGGGCGGCGGCCGCGTCACCTTGGTCGGGGCCGGTCCGGGCGATCCGGAATTGCTGACGCTGAAGGCGATCCGGGCTCTGCAGAGCGCCGACATCATTCTCTACGATGACCTCGTTTCCGCCGATGTGCTGGAACTCGCGCGGCGCGAGGCCAAGCGGCTTCTGGTCGGCAAGCAAGGCTATGGCCCCTCGGTCAAGCAGGACGACATCAATGCCATGCTGGTGGCCCTTGCCGGCCAGGGCAAGCATGTCGTCCGGCTGAAGGGCGGCGATCCCGGCATCTTCGGCCGCGCCGGCGAGGAGATCGAAGCCTGCGCGCAGGCCGGCATCCCCGTCGCGATCGTGCCCGGGATCTCCGCCGCTCAGGGCGCCGCCGCCTCGCTCGGCCTGTCGCTGACCCATCGCGACCATGCAAGGCGCCTGCAGTTCGTCACCGGCCATGCCCGCGACGGGCAACTGCCCAAGGACATCGACTGGGCCGCCATGGCCGACCCGGTCGCCACCACCGTGGTCTACATGGCGCGCGCCACCCTCGCCGCCTTCCGCGACGGTGCGCTCGCCGCCGGCATCGACCCTGCGACGCCGGCCATCGCGATCTTCGGGGCGACGCGGCCGGATGAGGCACGGGTTTCCGGCATGGTCGCGGACCTGCCGGAACGGCTCGGCGAGCTGCCGAGCAAGGGGCCAGTCCTCGTGATCATCGGCCACGCCATGGGCGCGGCCGTCTCTGCTGCCGACCGCCGCCAGGCCCGCGCCTGAGATTGAACCGATCGGCCGGAGAGGCGTTTTCTCTCTGGCGATTAATGTTTGGAAGGGCTCTACTGCCGCACGCCGTTGAGTGCACGCCGCCAATTCAGTACGTTTCGTTTGTTATTCCGAACGACCCGACCCATACGGACCGTTCAACACGGAGCACTGACATGACGCGACAGAGACTTCGCCGCCTTCTGCAAGCCGGATTGACGCTCGGCGCCTTCTCGCTCTGCTTCGGGGGCGTCACCGGAGCCCGGGCTCAGACCGAACTTCTCAACGTTTCGTACGATCCGACCCGCGAGCTCTACCGCGAGGTCAACGCGGCCTTCATCGCCGATTGGAACGCCAAGAATCCGCAGAAGACGATCCGGACGATCCGGCAGTCGCATGGCGGTTCCGGCGCCCAGGCCCGCACCGTCATCGACGGCCTCAATGCCGACGTGCTGACGCTGGCCCTGGCCGGCGACATCGACGCCGTCGCCGAGCGTTCGAAGAAGCTGCCGCTCGACTGGCAGAAGCGCCTGCCGCAGAACTCCTCGCCCTACACCTCGACGATCGTGTTCCTCGTCCGCAAGGGCAATCCGAAGGCGATCAAGGATTGGGGCGACCTGGTGAAGCCCGGCGTCCAGATCATCACGCCGAACCCGAAGACCTCGGGCGGCGCCCGCTGGAACTACCTCGCCGCCTGGGCCTATGCCGAGAAGGCCTTCAACAAGGACGAGGCCAAGGTCCGCGACTACATCGCCAAGCTCCTCGCGAACGTCCCGGTGCTCGACACCGGCGCACGCGGCGCGACCACGACCTTCACCCAGCGCGGCATCGGCGACGTCTTCCTGTCCTGGGAGAACGAGGCCTTCCTGGCGCTGAAGGAGTTCGGCGAGGACAAGTTCGACATCGTCGTGCCCTCGCTCTCGATCCTGGCCGAGCCGCCGGTGACGATCGTCGACGGCAATGTTGACGCAAAGGGCACGCGGGCTGAGGCGCAGGCCTATCTCGACTTCCTCTACACGCCGAAGGGCCAGGCGATCATCGCCAAGCACTATTATCGGCCGCGCAATCCGGAAGCCGCCGACGCCAAGGATATCGCGCGCTTCCCGAAGGTCGAGCTGATCACCATCGACGCCGCCTTCGGCGGCTGGGCCAAGGCGCAGCCGGCGCATTTCGGCGATGGCGGCACCTTCGACCAGCTCTACAAGCCGACGCGCTGAGCCATGACTGCGACAGTCTCCCGCTGGCGTGAGCCCAGTATCCTGCCCGGCTTCGGCCTGGCGCTCGGCATCACGCTGACGGCGCTGTCGCTGATCGTGCTGATCCCGCTCGCCGCGCTGTTCCTGAAGGCGGCGAGCGCCGGCCCGGCCGATATCTGGGCCGTCGCCACCTCGCCCCGGACGCTGGCGGCGCTGCGGCTCTCCTTTCTCGGAGCGCTGTTCGCCGCCGCGGTCAACGCCGTGTTCGGGCTGATCCTCGCCTGGGTGCTGGTGCGCTATGAGTTCCCGGGTCGGCGCCTGATCGACGCCGCTGTCGACCTGCCCTTCGCCTTGCCGACAGCGGTCGCCGGCATCGCGCTGGCGGCGATCTACGCGCCCAATGGCTGGGTCGGCGGCCTGCTCGCCCCCTACGACATCAAGGTCGCCTATACGCCGTTGGGCGTGATGGTGGCGCTGATCTTCATCGGCCTGCCCTTCGTCGTGCGCACCGTCCAGCCCGTGCTGGAGGAGCTGCCGGCCGATATCGAGGAGGCCGCCGCGCTGCTCGGCGCCAGCCGCTGGCGCACCGTTTTCCAGGTGTTGTTGCCGCCGGTCCTGCCGGCGCTGATGACCGGCTTCGTGCTCGCCTTCGCCCGCGCCGTCGGCGAATACGGCTCGGTCATCTTCATCGCCGGCAATGTGCCGATGGTCTCGGAGATCGCGCCGCTCCTGATCGTGATCCGGCTCGAGCAGTTTGACTATGCCGGGGCGGCAGTCGTCGCGACGCTGATGCTGCTGCTCTCCTTCGCCCTGATTTTGCTGGTCAATCTCGTCCAGGCCCGCGCCCGCAGGAGGTTCGGCAATGTCTGATGCGAGCCTTCCCCTTCAGGCCGAAGACCTCGAGCCCGCCCGTGCGGCCCGACATGTCTCCGGAGAGTCCCGGCTGGTGCAATGGAGCCTGGTCGCGATCTCGCTGGCCTTCCTCTGTCTGTTCCTTTTCCTGCCGCTGATCACGGTCTTCGTCGAAGCCGGCGCGCGCGGCTGGCAGGCCTATCGCGAAGCCATCCTCGAGCCGGATGCGCTCGCCGCCATCCGCCTGACGCTGCTCGTCGCAGCGATCGCGGTGCCGTTCAACATCGTCATCGGCATCGCCGCCGCCTGGGCGATCGCCAAGTTCGAGTTCCGCGGCAAGAGCCTGCTGACCAGCTTCATCGACCTGCCCTTTTCGGTCTCGCCGGTGATCTCGGGACTGGTCTTCGTCCTGCTCTTCGGCGCGCAGGGCTATTTCGGCCCCTGGCTGAAGGCGCACGACATCCAGATCGTCTTCGCCCTTCCCGGCATCGTGCTGGCGACGATCTTCGTCACATTCCCCTTCGTCGCTCGCGAGCTGATCCCGCACATGCAGTCGCTCGGCTCGGCCGAGGAGGAGACTGCGCTGACCTTGGGCGCCTCGCCCTGGCGCACCTTCCTGACCGTGACGCTGCCCAATGTGAAATGGAGCCTGTTCTACGGCGTCCTGCTCTGCAACGCCCGTGCGATGGGCGAATTCGGCGCCGTCGCCGTGGTTTCCGGCAAGATCCGTGGCCTGACCAACACCATGCCGCTGCATGTCGAGATTCTCTACAACGAGTACATGGGTGCTGCCGCCTTCGCCGTCGCTTCGCTGCTGGCGGGCTTGGCCCTCGTGACGCTCGCCCTGAAAACCCTGCTGGAATGGCACTTCGCCGACGCGATCGCCGCCAGCCGACGTCATTGAGAGCTCAGCCCATGTCCGTCGCCGTCACCATCGAATCCGTCGAGAAGCGCTTCCAGAACTTCCCTGCGCTGCGCGGCGTCTCGCTCGACATCCAGCCGGGCGAACTCGTCGCCCTGCTCGGCCCGTCCGGTTCGGGCAAGACCACATTGCTGCGCGTCATCGCCGGGCTGGAGCAGGCCGAGCGCGGCCGCGTCCTGTTCGGCGACATCGACACGCGCGATCTCTCCCTGCGCGACCGGCGGATCGGCTTCGTCTTCCAGCATTATGCGCTGTTCAAGACCATGACGGTCGGCGAGAACGTCGCCTTCGGACTGAAGTCGCGCCCGCGCGGCGAGCGGCCCGAGCCCGCGGAGATCCGGCGCCGCGTGGCCGAGCTGCTCGAACTGATCCAGCTCCCCGGGCTGGAGAAGCGCTATCCGAGCCAGCTCTCGGGCGGGCAGCGCCAGCGTGTCGCCCTTGCCCGCGCCCTCGCCATCGAGCCGCGCGTGCTACTGCTCGACGAGCCCTTCGGCGCGCTCGACGCCAAGGTCCGCAAGGAATTGCGCGCTTGGCTGCGGCAGCTGCACCAGCGCACCGGCCATACCACCGTCTTCGTCACCCATGACCAGGAAGAGGCGCTCGAACTCGCCGACCGCGTCGCGATCCTGAGCGATGGCCGGCTCGAACAGGTCGGCTCGCCCGACGATGTCTACGATCACCCGGCGACGCCTTTCGTCTGCGAGTTCCTCGGCGACGCCAATCACCTCCCCGTCAAGGTCGTCGGCAGCCAGGCCTTCTTCCTCGACCGACCAGTGCTCGGCGGTCTCACGCAGAACCAGGGCGGCCCGGCCTCGCTCTATGTCCGTCCGCAGCATCTGCGCATCGTCGACGATGCGCCGCTCGCCTTGCCCGGTGTCGTCGAGCATCTGCGCCGCAACGGGCCGCTGCGCCGCGCCGAAGTCGCCGTGGAAGGCCTGCCAAAACGCCTCGACGTCGACCTCGCCAGCCAGGTCGCGCCGGCGATCGGCGAGCGCGTGCGGCTGCGCATCACGCATGGCAGCCTGTTCGCCGCAGCCTGACCCTCTCGCTTCGCAAGCGTCGCCGGGCTATTTCGGTAGCGGACCATGTCGAAGGAGACGGTGATGAAAGCACGCGCGAGCTGGGTCGAGGGCATGGCCTTCATGGGCGAGGCCGGCAGCGGTCATGCCGTGGTCATGGACGGCGCTCCGGAATATGGTGGCCGCAATATCGGCATCCGGCCGATGGAGATGCTGCTGATCGGCCTCGCCGGCTGCACGGGTTTCGACGTGGTGCAGATCCTCAAGAAGGGCCGCGAGAACGTCACCGGCTGCGAGGTCGAGGTCGAGGCCGAGCGCGCGACGGAGGATCCCAAGGTCTTCACCAAGATCCACATCGCCTATCGCGTCACCGGGCGCGGCCTCTCCCAGGCCAAGGCCGAGCGCGCCGTCACATTGTCGAAGGAAAAATACTGCTCAGCTTCGATCATGCTGGGTGCGACCGCGGAGATGAGCGCCTCGCTCGAGGTGATCGACGAACTGAAGCAGGTGGCAGCGGAATGAGCGATTTTCCCGTATCCGGACTGGTTTCGCCCGAGACCCTGCAGGCCGCTCTCGGCCGACCGGATCTCGTCATCATCGATATCCGCGCCACCGCCGAAGGCGGACAGGCCGCGTTCGAGGCTGGCCATATCCCCGGAGCGGTACATAGCGATTATGCCGCCGCGGGCTGGCGCGCCAAGATCGGCAACGCGCCCGGCATGCTGCCGCCGCTCGATCATCTCGCCGCGCTCGCCGGCAGCCTCGGCATTCGCCCCGAAAGCCGGGTCGTGATCGTCCCCGCTGGGCACGCCGCCACGGATTTTGCGGCGGCAGCGCGCGTCTATTGGACCCTGAAGCTCATCGGCCACGGGCAGCAGACGATTCTCGATGGCGGATTCAGGGGCTGGCAGGTCGATCCGGCGCGGCCAGTCGCAACCGGTCCCTCGCGACCGGCGGTTGCTACCCCTTACCCCGTCGTCGTGAAGCAGGAACTGCGCAGCACGGCCGACGCGACCTTCGTGGCCGCGCGCGGCAAGCTCGCCACGCTGGTCGATGCGCGCGCCGCCAGTTATTTCGACGGCCGCGAGAAAGCGGCGGAGGCAACGCGCGCCGGTCATATCCCGGGCGCCGTCTCGCGCGACTATGCGGCGGCCTTCGATCCGGCGGCCGGCAAACTCAAGCCACATGGCGATCTCGGCGCGCTCTATGGTGCGGTACCAAGCGGCCCGGCGATCTCCTATTGCAACACCGGCCATACCGCGGCGCTGAACTGGTTCGTGCTCTCCGAGGTGCTTGGACGCGACGAGGTCTCGCTCTATGACGGCTCGATGACCGACTGGACCCAGGATCCCGAGCGCCCGGTCGCGACTGCTGCCGGCTAGGGCGTTTTCGGCCGGAGCGGATTCCGGTTCGCATTGGCTTTCGGCATGACGACGATCCTGCCGAGAGCCGTTTCGAAGTCGGCCCGCGCTCATCCGGCATTTGCAAATTCGTCCAAAAAGGATCAAAGGAAGCGCCAATGCGCCGGCCCTGCCGCGCCCTTCCCTTTTTCCTGACGTCGAGTCCTGCCGCCGATGAATGCCGTCGCGCCGAAAATCTCCTTCGTCTCGCTGGGCTGCCCCAAGGCCCTGGTCGACTCCGAGCGCATCATCACCTCGCTGCGTTCCGAGGGCTATGAGCTCAGCAAGAGCCATGCGGGCGCCGATCTCGTCATCGTCAACACCTGCGGCTTCCTCGACAGCGCCAAGCAGGAATCGCTGGAGGCGATCGGCTCGGCCATGGCCGAGAACGGCAAGGTCATCGTCACCGGCTGCATGGGCGCCGAGCCCGAGCAGATCCGGAGCGCCTTCCCCAACGTGCTCACGATCACGGGCCCGCAGGCCTATGAGAGCGTCGTCTCGGCCGTGCATCAGGCCGCGCCGCCGAAGCATGACCCCTTCGTCGACCTGGTCCCGGACCAGGGCATCAAGCTGACGCCGCGACACTACGCTTATCTCAAGATTTCAGAAGGTTGCAACAATCGCTGCAGCTTCTGCATCATCCCGAACCTGCGTGGCGACCTGGTCTCACGGCCGATCGGCGAGGTGCTGCGAGAGGCCGAGAAGCTGGTCAAGGCCGGCGTCAAGGAATTGCTGGTGATCTCGCAGGACACCAGCGCCTATGGGCTCGACATCAAGTACGCGCCCTCGATGTGGAAGGATCGCGAGGTCCGCACCCGCTTCTTCGAGCTGGCGCGCGAGCTCGGCCAGATGGGCATCTGGGTCCGCCTGCACTATGTCTACCCGTACCCGCATGTCGACGAGGTCATCCCGCTGATGGCCGAAGGGCACGTGCTGCCCTATCTCGACATCCCCTTCCAGCATGCCTCCCCCTCAGTGCTGAAGGCGATGCGCCGGCCTGCCCATCACGAGAAGACGCTGGAGCGCATCGGAAAATGGCGCGAGATCTGCCCGGATCTCGCCATCCGTTCGACCTTCATCGTCGGCTTCCCCGGCGAGACCGAGGACGATGTCGATTTCCTGCTCGACTGGCTCAAGGAAGCGAAGCTCGAGCGCGTCGGCTGCTTCAAATATGAGCCGGTGAAGGGCGCCAAGGCCAATGATCTCGGCCTGCCCGCCATCGCCGAGGAGGAGAAGGAAGCGCGCTGGCACCGCTTCATGAAGACACAGGCGCTGGTCAGCGCCCGCCTCGCCAAGGCCAGAGTCGGCAAGCGCATTCCGGTGATCATCGACGAGGCCGGCCCGACGGTCGCCAAGGGCCGCTCGAAATGGGATGCGCCGGAGATCGACGGCAATGTCTATGTCGCGAGCCGGCGGCCGCTCCGTCCGGGCGACATCGTCACGGTCAAGGTCGAGCGCGCCGACGCCTATGACCTTCACGGGGTTGCGGTCTGAGCGAGGCCTCCTTCCGCTCCTTCTGATCAGGCGAAGGTCGCGCCGACGGCGCGCGGCATGCGGCGGATTTCGGCGACGCGCCCGATGCGCATCCGCGAGGGCTTCTCGAGCCGGGCCTGGCCCTCTTCGAGCTGAAGCGCGACGTGGATGGTCGGCCGGCTGGTCAACTGGCCGTAGAGCACGGTCGCGACGATCAGGAAGGAGAGGCTGAAGCCTGCAAGGCGCAGGAAGCGGTACATGACGTAAGGTCCGGGAGATGATTGTTTCCCGGTCATTGCCGTCGGCAGAACCGCTTTCGACTTTCGCTTTCGCCTGCTTTCGCTTTTTTTCTTTTCAGGTAGATTCGGCCATGGCCTCGGCCTGCGAGATCTGACGTCCGCGCCGGCTCACGCTGCGGCAGGAAGGGGCGGATTCCAGCGAAGGCCCGATGCCCGCTTTCGCGCCGCCCGCTCCTGACGGCGTCGACGGCCGAGGCGCCCCAGCCACCAGCCGAAACGCTGTGCGGCCATGGCGAGCACCAGCACATAGCCGAGCAGGGCGAGCATCCAGCTTGCGGCGCTGAGGCTGAATGCTCCGAGCGCCAGCGCCGAGCGGCCGAGCACCTTCAGCGTCGCGCGCAAGGTCGAGGGCTTTGCCGCACCGAGCCGGGCCGCCTTGCCGATATCGCCCGCATCCTCGGCGACGGCGAGCACTTGGCGCAAACCGCGCTGGCCAGTGCGCGCATAGAGGACGCCGGCATCCTGGCCGAGCGCCGTGAAGCGTGCCAGGGCCGCCGGGCGGACGATCCCGCCGGCAGCAACCTTCGCCGCGGCAAGGTCGAGCCGCGCGGCTGCGCCAAGGCTGGCGGCGAGCGCCGGCCGGTCGAGCGCGCCGGCAGCGGCACGGCCGAGACTGGCGGTGAGGGCTGGCGAGAGCAGCTTCGCCTTGCCGGCGGCCTTGACGGCGCTAAGGCCACCACGGGCCGGCAGGCCGCCGCCCATGCTGACCCAGGTGGCGGCGCTGACAGCGAGCCCCACGGCGGACAGTGCGAGGATGGTCTCGTCTGCGCCCTGCCCGCCGAGCAGTTTTCGTCCTTCGAGCGCGAGGTCGCGCAGATCGCCGAAGCCGGTGACATCGCTCGCCAGCGCTCCGGCGAAGGCGGCATCGCTGTCGCGCGCGCCGGCGACGAAACCATGGCCGAAATCGGAAGCGGTGCGCAGCCAGGCACCGTCACGCAGGGCCTGCAACCGCCGGAGCTGCTCGGGCGCCACAGCGATGTCGCGGTCTGTGGCGAGCGAGATGAAGCTGTCGGCGAGCTCGATGTCGCCGGCAGTGATCGCCTCCTCGATTCCCGTGGCGACGCGCGCAGCATCGAGCGCCTGGTCGAGGCGTAGTCGCGACAGCGCGACGGGATCGTCGGCGGCTGCGTGAAGCTCCCACAACCGCAAGGCCGGCGGTGCGACGAGTCCCCCCGCGCCACCGAGCCCGAGCGCCAGCAGCAGCGCCAGCCCCACCCTTTTCATCCCGTGATCCGTTCGCAGCCCGCTCCAGCCGGAAAGCACTCCCGGCAGGACGGCTTCTAGACGGCAATTCGGGCGGAATAGCGCTCCCGGTGCGGCAGCGCCTACGGAATGATCACCGTCGAGCCGGTGGTGCCGCGGCTCTCGAGCGCGCGGTGGGCCGCAGCCGCCTCGGCCAGCGGGAAGCGGGCATTGATCGCCACCGTGACCTTGCCGGAGCTCACCGCGCCGAACAGGTTCTTCGCCATCTCGACCATGGTCTCGCGCTTGGCCGTATGCGTGTTGAGCGTCGGCCGGGTCACATACAGCGAGCCCTTCGAGGCGAGGATGCCGAGATTCACGCCGTCGACCGCGCCCGAGGCATTGCCGAAGCTCGCCAGAAGGCCGAACGGCTTCAGCGAGTCGAGCGAGGCCATGAAGGTGTCCTTGCCGACGCCGTCATAGACCACGTCGCAGCCCTGGCCGCCGGTGATCTCCTTGACGCGCGCGGCGACGTTCTCCTCGCCGTAGAGGATGACATGGTCGGCGCTATGAGCCTTGGCGAGGTCGGCCTTCTCCTTCGAGCCGGCGGTGCCGATCACCGTGGCGCCCAGCGCCTTGCCCCACTGGCAGAGGATCGTCCCAGTGCCACCGGCAGCGGCATGGACGAGGATCGTGTCGCCCGGCTTCACCTTGTACGTCCGGTGCAGCAGGTACTCGGCCGTCAGGCCCTTCAGCATCATGCTGGCAGCCGCCTCATAGGACACCGCATCGGGCAAGGCCACGGCCGCAGCCGCGGGAACGATCCGCTCCTCGGCATAAGCGCCAAGGCCCGCGACGCAGGCGATACGGTCGCCCGGCTTGAACTCGGAAACGCCTTCGCCGACGGCGAGAACATCGCCGGCCGACTCGTTGCCGGGCGTGAACGGCATTTGCGGCGCCGGGTAGAGGCCGGTCCGGAAATAGGTGTCGATGAAGTTGAGGCCGATGGCGCGGTTGCGGATCAGCAGCTGGCCGGGCCCCGGCGCCGGCAGCGTGACGTCTTCGAGCTGGAGCACCTCCGGTCCGCCGGTCTTGTGCACGCGAATGGCCTTCACCATGGCAATCTCTCCTCGAGGCAGGTGCGTGACCATAGGGACTTGCATCCGGCCGGCGCAACGGCTGGACTGCGCATGGGGATCAGCGTCTGGCGCGAGTCGCGTGCCGGAGAACGATCGGGCTGGCGGAATCGCGGAGCAGGAACAAGACATGAACGAGCCAGGGGCACGCCTTGGCAGCGACACGGCTTCGCATGGAACCTTCGCTCCCAAGCTCTTCACCGTGCTGCGGGAGGGCTACGGCCCGGCCCGACTACGGGCCGACGCGCTGGCCGGGCTGACGGTCGCCATCGTCGCTCTGCCCCTCTCCATGGCGATCGCCATCGCCAGCGGCGCGCCCCCGGCTGCCGGCCTCTTCACCGCCATCATCGGCGGCTTCCTGGTCTCGGCTCTCGGCGGCAGCCGCCACCAGATAGGCGGCCCGGCCGGTGCTTTCATCGTCCTGATCGCCGCGACCATCGACCAGCACGGCTTCGACGGGCTCGTGCTGGCAACGCTGGTCGCCGGCGCCATTCTCATCGCCATCGGGCTGCTCAGGCTCGGCACCTACATCAAATACATCCCGCACCCGGTCCTCGTCGGCTTCACTGCCGGCATCGCCATCATCATCTTCGCCAGCCAGATCCGCGACCTCTTCGGCCTGACCTTGCCGGGCAAGGAGCCGGCGGCGCTGCTGCCGAAACTGCAGGCGCTCTGGCAGGCGCTGCCCACGGTCAATCCGGCGGCCATGGCCCTCTCTGCGCTGACCATCGGCGTCATCCTCGGCCTGCGCCGGTGGCGGCCGGGCTGGCCGGGGCTGCTGATCGCGGTCGCCCTCGCCGCCGCGCTGGTGTTCCTGCTGAACCTGCCGGTCGAAACCATCGGAAGCCGCTTCGGCGGCATCCCGAATTCGCTGCCGGCGCCGCATCTGCCGGCATTCAGCCTCGAGAAGCTGGTCGCGGTCCTGCCGGCTGCGGTGTCGATCGCGATCCTCGGCGGCATCGAGTCGCTGCTCTCGGCGGTGGTCGCCGACGGCATGACCGGGCGGCGGCACCGCTCCAACACCGAGCTGGTGGCGCAGGGCGCCGCCAATATCGGCGCCTCGCTGTTCGGCGGCATCTGCGTGACCGGGACGATCGCGCGCACCGCGACCAATGTCCGGGCCGGTGGCCAGACGCCGGTTGCGGGCATGCTGCACGCCTTGTTCGTGCTGCTCTTCATGCTGGTCGCGGCGCCGCTCGCCTCCTACATCCCGCTCGCCGCGCTGGCAGGGGTGCTCGCCGTCGTCGCCTGGAACATGGCGGAGAAGGCGGCCTTCATCGCCATCCTCAGGCATTCCCGTGCCGACTCGGTGGTGCTGCTGGCGACCTTCCTGCTGGTGATCTTCGAGGATCTGATGGTCGGCATCGGCGTCGGCGTCGTGCTGGGATCGCTGATCTTCATGCACCGCATGGCCAATGTCGTCACCGTCGAGGCCGGCATGGACCCGGCCCTGGTCGACGACGATGACGCGTCCGAGCCGGCCGAAACGGAAAAGGTCCGCAACGGCAATGGCGATACCTTCCGCTACCGCATCTCCGGCCCGCTCTTCTTCGGAGCCAGCATGAGCGTCGCGACCGTGCTTGATCGGACCGGGCCGTTCCCGGCCCGCATCGTGCTCGATCTCTCCGACGTTCCCTTCGCGGATTCGAGCGCCGCCGTCGCGCTGCGGGCGATGGTCGACAAGGCGATCCGCCATGACGCGCGGGTCGAGATCCTCGGCGCGACGGCACCGGTGCGCCGCGTGCTCGGCCATGAGGGGATCGACGAGACGCTGGTCAGGTTCCGCGATGCCTGAGCTGCGGCAAGGGCGCGCTCGCCAGCGCTGCCGACATGGGCTAGCCAAGACGACATGACGGAACAACCCATGCAGGATTGCGAGATCGCCATCGTCGGCGCCGGCGCGGTCGGGATCGCCGCGGCGCTCGCCCTCGCCGCCAGCGGCCGGCAGAGCGTGCTGTTCGGCGCTGCGACCGCCCCACGCGACGGCCGCACCGTCGCCCTGCTCGACGGCTCCTGGCGCCTGCTCGGCGAACTCGGTCTCGGCAAGGCGCTGGAGCGCCTCGCCGCCCCGCTCGAGATCATGCGCCTGGTCGACGATACCGGCAGCCTGTTCCGCCAGCCGCCGGTCGAGTTCAAGGCCGCGGAGCTCGGGCTTTCGGCCTTCGGCTGGAATGTCGAGAACGCCGCCCTGGTCGAGACCCTTGCCGCGCGTGCTGCGCAAGAGCCGGCGATCCGCATGGTGCCGCTGCCGGTCGAGGAGATCGCGATCGGGCCGGAAGCGGCGCGGCTTTCCGGCGCTGGCTTCGAGCCGCTGCATGCGGCGCTCGTGGTCGGTGCGGATGGCCGCAATTCGCGGGTTCGGGCCGCGGCCGGGATCGAGACGCGCGACTGGACCTACCCGCAGGTGGCGCTAACCGCGATCCTCGGCCATCGCCGCGAGCATGGCGACGCCTCGACCGAGTTCCATACCCGCGCCGGCCCGTGCACGCTGGTGCCGCTGCCGGGCCGCCGTTCCTCGCTCGTCTGGCTGCTGGCCCCGCGCGAGGCCGACGAGATCGCCGCGCTCGATGATGCCGGCTTCGCCCGAGCGGTCGAGCGGCAGACCCACTCCATCGTCGGAGCGATGACCGTCGAAGGCCGGCGCGGGCGCGTGCCGATGGGCGGCTTGTCCGTCGAGCGCTTCGCGGCGGAGCGTGCCGCGCTGATCGGCGAGGCCGCGCATGTCTTCCCGCCGATCGGCGCGCAGGGCCTCAATCTCGGCCTGCGCGACGTCGCGGCACTGCGCGACGCCCTGATCGAGGCCGAGGATCCCGGTGCCGAGGGAGTGCTGGCGCGCTACGACCTCTCCCGCCAGGCGGATGTGCGGCTGCGCACCGGCGCCGTCGACGCGCTGAATCGGACCTTGCTGACCGACCTGCTGCCGGCCGATCTGTTGCGTGGTGCCGGCCTGCTCGCCCTGTCGCGCTTCGGCCCGCTGCGCCGCCTCGTCATGCGCCAGGGTCTCGCCGGCGGCACCGCCGCTGGCTGAGCGCGACGTTCAGAGCGCTTCGTCGCCGACCGCCGGAACCTTGCGCAACGCGGGTGCCGCATCGCGGAAGACCGGCGCCAGCGGCAAAGGCGTCGAGACGATCCGCCGGCCGCCCGGCTCCTCCGCCTGCCGGTCGAGCAGGCCGCGGGCGGTAAGATGGGGATCGGCCAGCGCCTCCTCCAGCGTCCGCACCACGGTGCAGCAGCAGTCGAGCGGCTCGAGCAGTGCGCGCCAGTGTTCGGCAGGCTGCGCGCCGATCAGCGCCGCGACGGCGGCGCGCGTCGCCGCCTCCTGCCGGCGATCGTCGCGCAGCGCCTCTTCGAGACCGATCGCCGCGCAGAACGTCGCCCAGAACTTCTCCTCCAGCGCTCCGACGGCGAGGAACCAGCCATCGGCGGTGGAGTAGAGCCCGTAGCGCGGGCTGCCGCCGGTCAGCAGCCCCTCCCCGCCCTGCGGATAGCGCCCGCTCGCCTGGCCCTGTGCCAGCCCGTACCAGGCGAAGGTCGGCATCGCATCTGTCATGGCGATGTCGAGATGACAGCCCTGTCCCGAGCGGTCGCGCTCACGCAAAGCGAGCAGGATGTTGAGCACGGCCGGCATCGCCCCGCCGGCGATGTCGGCGACCAGCGTCGGCGGCAGCGGCGCGGGCTCGCCGCGCTTCAGCGACTGGCCGAGCAGCCCGCCGATCGCCTGATAGTTGATGTCGTGCCCGGCTTCGAGCGCGCGCGGGCCTTCCTGGCCGTAGCCGCTGATCGAGCAATAGATCAGCCGCGGATTGATCGCGCGCATGGCTTCCGGGCCGAAGCCGAGCCGCGCCATCACGCCGGGCCGGAACTGCTCGATCAGGATGTCGGCCTTCTCGATCAGCGGGCGCAGGCGTTCCACCGCGTCGGGAGCCTTGAGGTCGATGGCGAGGCTGGTCTTGCCGCGATTGAGCGCCGCGAACGGCGCCGAGGTCTCGCCGAAACGCGGCGGGAATCGGCGCATGTCCTCACCCTCCGGCCGCTCGATCCTGACGATCCGCGCTCCCGCCTCGGCCAGGAACAGGCTGGCGAGCGGGCCCGGCAACAAGGTCGAAAAGTCGAGAACGAGGAGATCGGAAAGCGGCTGCATCGTCGGGCTTGCCCTTGGCGAGGCCCGGCCGGGCGCTCAGTGGAAAAGATCGGCGGGCATCCTGCCCGTCTTCACCAGCCACAGGAAGCCCGTCAGCGTCACGGTCGAGACAATGGTGCCGACGAGGATGCAAGCCGAGGCGCGCTCGACGCCGACGCGGTACTGCGTCGAGATCACGAAGATGTTCAGCGCCGGCGGCAGCGCCGCCATGATCACCGCCGCATAAATCCAGGCGTCGGAGAAATTGCCCAACGCCGAGAGCAGGACCCAGACCAGCAAAGGGTGCAGCACCAGCTTGATGAAGACGAGCGCGGGCAATTCGCCGGGCATGCGCTTCATCGGCCGCAGCGCGACGGTGACGCCGAGCAAGAACAATGCGCAGGGCGCCGCGGCCTGAGACAGCCAGAGCGTCATCTTGTCGATCGCGGTGGGCAGTTCGAGCTTGGTAAAGGCGGCGAGCACGCCGGCGACGGTCGCGAGATTGAACGGGTGCGTCGCGACCTTCCACGCGACGTCGCCGGCCGTCGCTGCGAGGCTGCGCTTCTCGACGCCGGCCACCGCCATCAGGAACGGGATCAGCGAGAACAGCAGCAGATTGTCGAAGACGAAGATCAGGACGACGGGGGCGCTCGCGACCGGCCCGAGCGCCGCCAGGATCAGCGGCGGCCCCATATAGCCGATATTGGAATAGGAGCCGGCGACGCCCTGCATCACCGCCTGGGGCATGTTGCCCCTAGTATATCTGTAGCCGAGGGCGAAGGAGAGCACGAAGGCGATGAAGGTCGCCGTCGTCGTCACTCCGACGAAGGCCCAATTGGTCAAATCGCTCAGCGGCTTGTCGGCGATCAGCCGGTAGAACAGGCAGGGCAGCGCCACATAGATCAGGAAGAACTGCATCCATGCGAGCCCTTCCTCCGGCAGCTGCTTGTAGCGGCCGACGGCGAAGCCGAGCACGATCAGCCCGAAGAAGGGCGCGACCAGATTGAAGAGATTGGCGAGGTCGGCCATGCGGGCGCTGCACTCGGTGGGTTCGTCCACCTGGTGCCTTCCCGGAAAGGGCGAACCACGCGGTACGGCCTTATAGGACGCTGGCCGGCAGATGAGAACCTGCGCACCCATGCACCTCGGTCATGGCGCGTCCGAGAACCGGCAACGGTCCCGCCGTCTTTGCCGGATCTCGCGCAGCCTATCTGATGAAGCGCTCGACGGGTTTCGCATTGATCTCGAAGGCCTTGCGGACTCGGCCATAGCATTCGCAGGCATGGCCCTGGAGTCGGTCGGCGTCGAGGACGGTCAGATCGCCCCGCGAATAGGCGATCGCCCCGTTCTCCATCAGCTTCGAGCAGACCTGGTTGACGGTCGCCCGGCGCAGCCCGAGCGCCTGCGAGATCGCCGCCTGGGTGAGCTGGAAACTGTCGCCCACGACCCGGTCATGGGCGTGCGCCAGCCAGCGCGCGATGCGCTCCTCCGCGCTGTGAAGGCTGTTGCAGGCCACCGTTTCGAGCAGCTGGATGATCAGGCTCTTGGCGTAGCGCAGCATGGCTTCGCGGACGCAGGGAAAGCCGGCGATCGCGTCGTCCAGATCCTGGATGGACAGCCAGGACGCATAGCCGGGAACCGCGACCGTCGACTGGCTGATCGCTTCGCTTCCGCCCATGATCAACGGGATGCCGATGAAGCCCTCGTAGCCGATCGAGGCCTTCTCGACGCTGCGCCCGTCGCGCATCTCGGCCTTGAGAGAGATCACGCCTTCATGCGGGAAGATCGCATGCGTGAAGGGTTCGTTCTCCTGATTCAGCGTCTGGCCGAGAGCTAGTCGCCGCGTGATCAGACGCGGCTCGATGAAGGCCCGTGCCTCGGGCCGGACCGAGAGCAATACCTGATTCCGGATATCGAAATCGCCCTTCAACTCTTGCTTCAAGCATTCCCCCGGGCGTTGCGCTGGGCCATGGCGGACAATCTTCTGTTAACCTTGCGTAACGTACGCTACGGTACTCAATAAGAACGGAATCGTTCATATCCTCTCGGCCCCCCGTTCCGCGAGGCGATCACGGCGCAGGGAGCTGTTATTCCATGAGTCTGCCTGGACCTGAAAGGGTGACGGATGCGCTCGCCGAAGGCTCGGAACGCGCCAGTTCGTCCCTGATTGGTCGCCCACTCTCCGGCAACGGTCCGGGCCATGCGCCGTGCTGCGACGACATCTCGGAAAGGCTCCGTTTCGCCGGGATCGATGACGAGGCCCGCGCCCTGCTCCGCGAGATCCGTCCGATCGTGGCTGTCGAGCTCCCGGGCGTGCTCGATGTGTTCTACCGTCACATCCGACATTTTCCCGATGTGTCCCGGCTTTTCCCGAGCGAGACCGTGCTTGCACGAGCTCGCCAGATGCAGATCGCGCATTGGGACCTGATCACGGAGGCGGCGTACGACAGCCAGTACGCCAACTCGGTCAGGCGTATCGGCGAGGTGCATTGCCGGTTGGGGCTGGAGCCGCGCTGGTACATCGGCGGCTACAATTTCATCCTGGCGCGATTGATCGCCCGCATCGGGCGGCCAAAGGCGGCATGGCGCCTCGGCAGGGAGCACCGGATGCAGCGCGCGGCGATCGCGCTCAACCGCGCCGCCCTGCTCGACATGGATCTGGCGATCGGCGTCTATCTCGAAGCGGAGCGCCGCAAGCGGCAGGAAACGCTGGAAGGACTGGCCGGCAATTTCGAGCAGGTGGTCGCCACCGTCGTCCGTTCCGTCACTGCTGCAGCGAACGATCTCCAGGCTTCGGCGGGACAACTCGCAGTGTCATCGAGCGAGACCTTGCAGCAGGCCGATGCCGCCTCGGAATCATCGCTCGAGGCGACGACGAACATCGAAGCGGTGGCTGGCGCGACCGACGCCCTGGCGCTCTCCCTCAGCGAAGTCGGTCGGCAGATCGCGGCCTCCGGCCTGGTTTCCACACGCGCGGTAACCGAAGCCCAGCAAATCAGCGGCCAGGTCGGCGAACTGACCGGCTCCGTCGACCGGATCGACGGGATCGTCGACGTGATCCGGGAGATCGCCGGCAAAACCCGGCTGCTGGCGATGAACGCCAGCATCGAAGCGGCACGCGCAGGCGAGACCGGCCGTGGTTTCTCGGTCGTCGCCGCGGAGGTGAAGCTGCTGGCCACCCAGACGGCTCATGCGACCTCCGAGATCGACGCCCAGATCGGAACCATCCGCGACTTTACCCAGTACGTTGCGGCCGCGGTCGGCACGATCAGGCGAACCATCGACGAAATGAACGGGATCGGAGCCGACATCGCACGCGCCATCGCGGATCAGGAACAGGCGACCCAGCAAACCGCCGGCAATCTGCAGCAGGCCTGGCAAAGTTCGGCCGAGGTCGCGAACAGCATCGTCAGCGTGACAAGACGTGCCTCGGAGTCGAGCGCAGCATCCTCGCATGCCTTGTCGGCCACGACCGACCTCGCACGGCAGGCCGGAAGCCTGATGTCCGAAGCGGAGATCTTCCTGTCGACGGTGAGAGCCGCCTGACCGAGCGCCCGCGCAGAACTCATCGCAACGAACGAACTTGCCTGGCCTGCCCTCGATCCAAGCCGTCAACTCATTCAATCGGGATAGTCATATGTCGTCGTCGAGCGCCCTATCCGAACGCCTTCAGTTCATGAAGCTGGACAAATCCGCTCTGGAGAGCATCCAGAGCGTAAAGCCGATCGTGATGGATGCGCTGCCGCAAGCGCTCGATGACTTCTACGACCAGGTTCGCGCGTTTCCCGAGACGCGGGCGTTCTTTTCGGGAGAGCCCCAGATCTCTGGCGCCAAGAGCAAGCAGATCGCCCATTGGGATATGATCTCGGGAGGGCGCTTCGACGAGGATTATGTCCGGGCGGTTTCGATCGTTGGCCAGGTCCACGCCCGGATCGGCCTCGCACCGCGATGGTACATCGGCGGCTATGGCCTCGTTCTCGAAGCCCTGATCGGCAAGATCATCGCGGCACGCTGGCCCCAGGCCGGCGAGGAAGAGGCGGCAACAGGCGTTTTCGGCAAGGCGTTCCGGGCTCGCCAGAACAAAAGCGACAGCGCGGTGAGTGCCGGATCGGTGAGCGCGGAAGTGAGCGCTGTCGCCAAGGCGACGCTGCTCGACATGGACTTTGCGATTTCGGTCTACCTGGAGGCGGCAGAGGCCGCTCGCCTCAGGAGCGAGCGGGAGGTGCTGGAGAAAGAGCGCGCAGCAGTCGTCAGCTCCGTGGGACAAGCCATGGCGGCCATGGCCCGTGGCGACCTCACCTATCGCATGCCCGATGACCTGCCAGCCGAGTACGGCCAGCTCCGCGACGATTTCAACGCTGCGGTCGCCACGATGCAAGACACGATGCGGACCGTCCTGTCGACGACGCGGGAAATTCGCTCGAGCGTCGGCGAGGTTTCGCAGGCCTCGCAGAATCTGGCTCAGCGCGCCGAGGAACAGGCCGCTTCACTGGAAGAGAGCGCCGCGACGACCGAGGAGCTGGCGGCTTCGGTCAAGAGCAACGCGCAATCCTCGCGTCATGCCGAGCAGGCCGCCCGGGAGGCGATGCTGGTCGCCGAAGAAGGCGGCGCGATCGTCCGGCAGGCGGTCGAAGCGATGACGGGGATCGACGAGGCATCGAAGAAGATCGCGGAGATCACCTCCCTGATCGACGGCATCGCCTTCCAGACCAATCTGCTGGCGCTCAATGCCGCCGTGGAAGCCGCCCGGGCCGGCGATGCCGGTCGCGGCTTCGCGGTGGTAGCCTCGGAGGTCCGAACCCTCGCCCAGCGCTCCGGCGAAGCCTCCAAGGGCATCAATGCGCTGATCAGCGCTTCCAACACCGAAGTCGCGCGCGGCGTCACCCTGGTGCGCTCGGCGGGCTCGGTGCTGGAGCGGATCGTCGCCGCATCCCAGCAGGTCGCGTCGGCGGTCTCGGGAATCTCCTCCGGTTCGTCGGAACAGGCGAACGGGATCGACGAGATGAGCCAGACGCTCGCCATGATGGATGCCTCGACGCAGCAGAACGCCGCTCTCGCCGAGGAAAGCGCTGCGTCCGCGGCCGCGTTGTCGAGCCAGGTTCAGAGGCTGGACGGGCTGATCGCCGCCTTCAAGGTCGACGGCTCCCCGACGCAGGACGCGCGGTCGGTCGCGCACTCCGCCACCAGCGAGCCTGACCGGCTGAGGCGACTTGCTCTGGAGGCGCTTACCGAAAACGCTGCTGGTCCGCGCGCATTCGCCGGCAAGGGAGCAGCGTGAAGCACGCCCGCCTTGCCCATTCGCAAGCCGTGCGAGCTTCCCGCCGGGACCGGGCCTTCAGGCGGCGAGCAGGCCGAACAGGTTGCGCGGATCCTCGGGCTCGGTCAGCAGGTCGATCTCGTCGTAATAGTCGGTGCCCTCGATCAGGTCGTCGAGATAGCGCAGCGCCGAGAAATCCTCGGTGGCGAAGCCGACGGAATCGAAGACCGTGATCTGGTCGCGGGCGCGGCGCCCTTCCGCCTCACCGGTGATCACGCGCCAGAGCTCGGTCACCGGGAAGTCGGGCGGCATCTGCTGAATCTCGCCCTCGATCCTGGTCTGCTCCGGCAGCTCGACGAAGACATCGGCGCGAAGCAGGATCTCGCGCTGCAATTCGGTCTTGCCCGGGCAGTCGCCGCCGACCGCATTGATGTGCACCCCGGCGCCGACCATGTTGTCGGAGAGGATCGTAGCCTTGAGCTTGTCGGCGGTGACGGTGGTGATGATGTCGGCGCCGAGCACCGCCTCCTGGGCGCTCGCCGCCACCTCGATCTCGAAGCCCCGGCCAGCGAGATTGGCGAGGAATTTCTCGGTCGCGCTCGAATCAATGTCGAAGACGCGCAGGCGCCTGATCCCGTTCAGCGCCTTGAAGGCGAGCGCTTGGAACTCTGACTGCGAGCCGAGCCCGATGATCGCCATCACCTCGGCATCCTTGCGCGCAAGATAGCGAGCGGCGACGGCCGAAGTCGCCGCGGTGCGCAGCGCGGTGGTGATCGTCATCTCGGAAAGCAGGCGGGGATAGCCGGTGTCTACATCCGCCAGCACCCCGAAGGCGGTCACCGTCTGCAGACCGGCACGCGTGTTCTTCGGGTGGCCATTAACGTATTTGAAGCCGTAGAGCGCGCCATCGCTGGTCGGCATCAGCTCGATCACGCCGTCGCGGGAATGGCTGGCGACGCGCGGCGTCTTCTCGAACTCGGCCCAGCGTCGGAAATCCTCTTCGATGTAGCCCGCGAGCCCGGTCAGATAGGCCTCGACCCCGACGGCCCTGACCAGCCGGACCATGTTGTCGACGCCCACATACCGCATCATCGCGCGCCCTCCTCCGCTGTCTCGTTCTCTCCTCATTCTACGACAAGGCAATTTGCACTAAGAACTGCGAACAAGTTCATCCAGGGGCAGAAATTAGAGCAATCTGCCAATCAGAATTGAGCGTTTTGTCATGCATGTCTTCGACGATCTCGATCATCGCTTGATCTCCGCCCTGCGCGAGGACGGCCGCGCGCCGATCTCGAAGCTCGCGACGATTCTCGGCATCTCGCGGGCAACCGTGCAGAGCCGGCTCGACAGGCTGATCGAATCCGGGGCCGTGCTCGGCTTCACCGTCCGCTTCCGCCAGGACACCGACGACAAGGCGATCCGGGCGATCATGATGATCGAGGTCACCGGCCGCTCGACGACCGCGGTGATCCGCCAATTGCGCGGCCTGCCGGAACTCCATTCCCTGCACACCACCAATGGCGGCTGGGACCTCGTCGCCGAGGTCCGTGCCGACAGCCTGAGCGATTTCGACCGCGTGCTGCGCGAAGTCCGCACCATCGACGGCGTCCTCAACAGCGAAACCAGCATCCTGCTGAGCTCGGTCTGAGCGCGCTCGCACGGGCGCTCGACGGAAGAGGCGCCGCTGCGGAAATGCACGGCACAGCCAAGCCGGTTGATGGGCGCGTAGAACTGGATGGATCAGCGAGATGCCACAGCAGTGGCGCGACCTACGGGAGTCGAACCCGTCTCCCCAGCGTGAAAGGCTGGTGTCCTAACCGATAGACGAAGGTCGCGAGCTTCTGCCGCGAGGCGGCGTTGCTGCGAAGCGGGGCGAGCTATAGTCACCCTGCCGCGGTTGGGCAAGCCCGGTTTTCGGATTTCTGTCGACCGTTCACAGCGGCTTCGCCAGATCGAGCACGCGCAGCTCCGCCTTCTCCGAGCCGCCCCAGCGATTCAGGGTCAGCGTCGCGGCGAGATGGACCTGCTCGCCGCGCGCCGCCAGCAGCGCTTGGCCGAGCGGCTCCTGCGCCGCCCTGAAAGCGACACCGCCAATGCTGGCGCCGTCCCCGGCGCGCAACCTGACCCGCAGATGCCCGCCGCTGCCGATCTCGACGACATCGGCCAGCCGATGCGCCGGCAGCACGAAGACCGGCTCCGGGCAGCCCGAGCCGAACGGGCCGGCGCGGTCGATCTCGGCGAGCAGCCGCGGATTGGCCCCGCCCGCGCTGATCGCGGCATCGACCAGCAGCGCCTCGGCCTCGCGCGAGGCCGCGACATTGGCCGCGAGCTCTGCGCTCATGAAGGCAATGAAGGGCGCCTCCTGCCCCGGCGCCAGCGTGATTCCCGCCGCCATGGCATGGCCGCCGCCCTTAATCGCGAGCCCGGCCTCGACGGCGCGGCGCACGGCGGCGCCAAGGTCGACGCCGGGAACGGAACGGCCGGAGCCGGTCGCGCCGCCATCGGGATGACGCGCCAGGGCGAAGGCCGGCCGGCGAAAGCGTTCCTTCAGCCGGGCGGCGATGAGCCCGACCACGCCCGGATGCCAATCGGCGGAGCCGACCAACAGGACCGGATGCTCGGCCGCGTCACCGAGACGGTGCTCGACCTCGGCCACCGCCTCCTCGACGGCGGCGCGCTCGATCTCCTGGCGCTCCTGGTTCAGCCGGTTGAGCTCGGCGGCGATGCTGCGTGACTCGACCTCGTCATCGGTCATCAGCAGGCGGGCGCCGAGGCCGGCATCGCCGATTCGCCCGCCGGCATTGATCCGCGGGCCGAGCAGGAAACCGAGATGCCAGGGCTGGGCCGGGCCATCGAGCCCGGCGGCATCGAGCAGCGCCGCGAGACCGGGCCGCTGGCGCAGCCTGAGAATCGCGATGCCCTGGCGGACGAAGGCGCGGTTGAGGCCGATCAGCGGCACGACGTCGGCGACGGTCGCGAGCCCGACAAGATCGAGCATCGCCAGCAGATCGGGCTCCCCGCCCCTACTCGCCCAATGCCCGCGCCGGCGCAGCTCGCGCGCGGTGGCGACCAGCGTCAGGAAGACGACGCCGGCGGCACAGAGATGGCCGAGGCCGGAGAGATCATCCTGCCGGTTAGGATTGACGATGGCGGCCGCCGCCGGCAGCTGTTCCGGCGCCTGGTGATGGTCGAGCACGACAACGTCGAGCCCGAGCCTGACGGCCTCGCGAAGCGGCTCGTGGCTGGTTGTGCCGCAATCGACGGTGGCGAGGAGCGTCGCGCCCTCCCCGGCCAGCATGGCGATCGCCTCGCTGTTGGGACCGTAGCCTTCGATCAGCCGGTCGGGAATATGTACGCGCGGGCGGGCGCCGGCCTGCTTGAGGAAGATCGCGAGCAGGGCCGCCGAGCAGGCGCCGTCGACATCGTAGTCACCGAAGATCGCGACCTTCTCGCCGCGTGTCGCCGCCTCAGCCAGACGCTGGGCGGCAGCCGCCATGTCGAGGAGCACGGAAGGATCGGGCAGCAGGTCCCGCAGCTTCGGTTCGAGATAGCTCAGGGCCTCGCTGGCGGCGACGCCGCGCCCAGCAAGGATGCGCGCCACCGCATCGGGGACGCCTTCGACCTGCGCCAGGGCCTCGGCCCGGGCCAGCCCCGCAATGTCGAGCCGGTCGCGCCAAGGGCGCCCGAGCGCCGAACGTTCGACGCCGAGAAAGGCGCGCTGGGAAACGGAATTCATCTGCCACCGGTCGCCCGGCGGGGCGCGTTCGTCAACCGCTCGGGGGGCATGCCGGCCATCATTCGAGCGGCTTCTGGTCCTCGATCGCCTGTGCCGTCGCCTTGCGGGCGCTGATCGGCGCGTGGCCGGAGACCTCGGCGCCGGCATCGGGCTTCAGGCGCACCATCCACAGCGCCGACGAGGCCGCGATCAGGCCGACAAGCGCGAAGGCCGGCCAGAAATCGGCCGCGCCGAGCGCCACACCGCCATTGAAAGCGTTCGCCGTCTCCAGCGCGAAGGCGCCGATGGTGACGCCGAGGCTCAGCGACAATTGCTGCGCAACGCTCGACAGGCTGGTGGCGCTCGACATGTCGCGGTTCGAGACGTCGGCATAGCTCAACGCGTTGATTCCGGTGAACTGCAGAGAGCGGAAGCAGCCGCCGATCAGCAGAACCGAGAGCATCAGCCAATGCGGCGTCGACGGCGTGAACAGGCCGGAGGCGGCGAGGAAGGCGGCGCCGACCAGGGCGTTGAAGGTCAGCACGCGGCGGAAGCCGAAACGCTGCAGGATCGTCTTCGCCAGGGTCTTCATGATCAGCGCGCCGGCAGCCGAGGCGAAGGTGATCAGCCCCGATTGCAGCGCATTGAGCCCGAAGCCGAGCTGCAGCATCAGCGGCAGCAGGAAGGGGATCGCGCCGATGCCGATGCGGAAGATCGAACCGCCGATGACGCCGATATTGTAGGTCGGGATCCGCAGCAGGGTGAGATTCAGCACCGGATGAGGGATGCGCCGGGCGTGGAACCAGTAGGCCACCAATGCCAGCACGCCGAATGCGACGCAGGCATAAGACACGCTCTCCGGCACGAGATGGCGCCCGCCGGTCACCAGGCCGAGCATCAGGGAAGCGAAGCCGGTCGAGGACAGCAGGAAGCCCTTGATGTCGAGCGGTGCCACGTCCTCCTCGCGGATATCCTCGAAGAACTTCGTCGCCAGCACGATCCCGAGCAGGCCGATCGGCAGGTTGATGAAGAAGATCCAGCGCCAGTCGAAATAGGTGGTGATGAAGCCGCCCAGCACCGGGCCGACCACGGGTCCGACCAGCGCCGGCACGGTGAGATAGGCGAGCGCGCTGACCAGCTGCGATTTCTCGACGCTGCGCAGGATGACGAGGCGGCCGACCGGCACCATCATCGCGCCGCCCATGCCCTGCACGAAGCGGGCGCCGACGAAGGCGCCGAGCGAATTCGAAAGCGCGCAGAGTACCGAGCCGAGCATGAACACGCCCAGTGCCGTGCGGAAGATCGTACGGGCTCCGAACCGGTCGGCCATCCAGCCCGAGATCGGGATGAAGACGGCGAGGCTGACCAGATAGGAGGTCACCGCCAGCTTCAGCGCGATCGGGTCCTCACCGAGCGATTGCGCGATGACCGGCAGCGAGGTGGCGATCACCGTCGAGTCGGTGTTCTCCATGAACAACGCACAGGCGACGATCAGGGGCAGGAGCTTGGCGCGCTGCAAGGGCGGACTTTCTGGCGGGCTGCGCGTCAGCCTTAATCCGCGTTCCGCCTGCTGACGAGAGTACAGGGGCACGAATCGCTGGCTTGCGCGAGTTGCGCCTGCTGCATGACGAATCAATCCACCTCCCTCACGGCGACTGCGAGGCAGGCGCAAGCCTTGGCACGGATACGTGATGGCAAATTGGCCATGCGTTCGACGCGGATCAAAGACGAAAGAGCGTGCCTATGTGAGGTCTGGGGCGAAGATCTTCACATTCGAGATCGGAAGGGCCGGCGCGCCGGCGAAGGTGTCCCATGTCTACTCAAGAACAGAATTCTCTCCGCATGGTGCCGGTTGGAGCGCCTGTCCGCGCGGCCACCTTCGCGCTCCTCGCCGGCTTCGCCTTCCTCGGCCTCGGCTCCACGGCGGCGACCGCCCAGTCGAACAGCTGGGAACGCGGCTGTGCCGAGCGCATGGTCTCGCCGGGCTCCGGCGATGCGCTGCGCGTCTACAATTGCGCCCGCCAGAAGGAATGCCAGGCGATGGCCAATGCCAAGGGCGCGATGATGATGGAACTCGGCTGCTTCTTCGTCAGCCCCTCGGCTGCCGCGGCAGCGCAGGCAGGACGTTCGCGCCCGGGCCAGCAGCAATAGCCGACTTGTGGCTGGGCGTGCTTCACGGTGCGCCCGACACAACTTTCCACCGTGGCCCCCTAGCGGCCTCGTCGCCCGCATGATAACGGGCCTCGTCAACTCGGCCATGGGCGCCCTGCCCGGCCACGAACTAGCGCCGGCCCGGCCGGCCCCGGAGTTGACGATGGCAACGATCACCGACGGCCTTATCCGCGACGGCCTGACCTTCGACGATGTCCTGCTCGAGCCGGGCCCTTCGGAAGTCATGCCGGCCGATGTCGACGTCTCGACCAAGCTGACCAAGACGATCTCGCTCAACCTGCCGATCATCGCCTCCGCCATGGACACGGTGACCGAGGCCGGGATGGCGATCGCCATGGCGCAGGCCGGCGGCCTTGGCGTGGTGCACCGCAATCTCGAGGCCGATCAGCAGGCTGCGCAGGTCAAGCTGGTGAAGAAGTTCGAGTCGGGCATGATCGCCAACCCGATCACGATCTTCCCGGACGAGACGCTGGGCGATGCCCTCGCGATCATGAAGCACAACTCGATCTCGGGTATCCCGGTGGTCGAGCGTGGGCCGCAAGGCCATAAGGGCCGCCTCGTCGGCATCCTCACCAATCGCGACGTCCGCTTCGCCGCCAATCCAGAACAGCCCGTCTCCGAGCTGATGACCAAGGACCGGTTGATCACGGTGCGCGAGGGGGTCGGCCAGGACGAGGCCCGCCGGCTGCTCCATCAGTTCCGGATCGAGAAGCTGCTTGTCGTCGACGACCATTTCCGCTGCATCGGCCTGATCACCGTCAAGGACATGGAGAAGCAGGTCGCGCATCCGAATTCGGCAAAGGATGCGCATGGCCGCCTGCTGGTCGCCGCGGCGACAACGACCGGCGATCTCGGCTTCGAGCGCTCGGAGATGCTGATCGACGCCGGCGTCGACATCATCGTCGTCGACACCGCCCATGGGCATTCGGCCAAGGTGCTGGAAGCCGTGACGCGGGTGAAGAAGCTCTCCAACGCCGTCCAGATCATCGCCGGCAACGTCGCGACCGCCGGCGGCGCCCAGGCCCTGATCGATGCCGGCGCGGATGCGATCAAGGTCGGCATCGGCCCGGGCTCGATCTGCACGACCCGCATCGTCGCCGGCGTCGGCGTGCCGCAGCTCACCGCGATCATGGATGCAGCCTCGGCCGCCCAGAAGGCCGGCATCCCGGTAATCGCCGATGGCGGCATCAAGTATTCGGGCGATCTCGCCAAGGCGCTCGCCGCCGGCGCCGCCTGCGCCATGGTCGGCTCGCTGCTCGCCGGCACAGACGAGACGCCGGGCGAGACCTTCCTCTACCAGGGCCGCTCCTACAAATCCTATCGCGGCATGGGCTCGGTCGGCGCGATGGCGCGCGGCTCGGCCGATCGCTATTTCCAGCAGGACATCAAGGACTCGCTGAAGCTCGTTCCGGAGGGAATCGAGGGCCAGGTCGCCTATAAGGGCCCGGTCTCGAACGTGCTGCACCAGCTCGCCGGCGGCCTGCGGGCGGCGATGGGCTATGTCGGCGGGCGCAACCTCGAAGACTACCGCGCCAAGGCCCGCTTCATCCGCATCACCAGCGCGGGCCTGCGCGAGAGCCATGTCCACGACGTGACCATCGTGCGCGAGAGCCCGAATTATCCGACCCGCTCGTGAGAAACCTGCTTTGATGCACAACTGCAGGTCCTTCACGAGGTAGGCCATGACGCTCAAGCTGATCTATCCGGCGCTCGCCCAGGTCTTCTGGACCTTCGTCGTGCTGGTGATCGTGTTCCTGCGTCGCAAGAAGGCTTTCGACAATCGCGAGGTCGGGATGGCGGATGTCGCCGTCTCGACCGAGCGCTATCCGGAACCGGCCCGGCTCGCCGCCGCGAATTTCAGCAACCAGTTCGAGACGCCGGTGCTGTTCTTCGCGCTGGTGCTGATCGCGATCCATGTCGGCGCCACCGGCTATGTCATGGCGGCCCTGGCCTGGGCCTTCGTGGCGACCCGCATCGTGCATACGCTGATCCACACCGGCAGCAACGATCTGCGCCAGCGCGCCCTCGTCTACGCAGTCGGCGTCGCCTGCCTGTTCTTGATGTGGATAGGAATCGTCATCGCGATACTGTGATCGGGCGCGCTTCGCGCCTGCTGGCGCTGAAAGCGAATGCCGGTGAAAGGTATTCGCCGGCCGCGTCACATTGCCGCTACATGCCGCAACAATGCGTGATGCCGGCTTGCGCCGGCAAACCACCCTCTGCATGCTCGATTTCGGCGGCGGCGATGGTTGGAGGGGCGGCGGTTCCGTAAGGTTCGGCCGGGCCGCCCGCATGGCGCAAGGCTTTTCATGGCAAGGCTGAGTTTCGGGCGTCTAGCTCTGTTTTCGGCTGCGGGCATCCTCGCAGTCGGCGCCGCACTCCATTACACTGGCCGGCCGATCCCCTGGCCGCTCGATCAGGTACCCTTCGGCAAGTTGGTCCCGACACAGGCAAAGCCGCCCGCACCGGTCGCCGCGACACCAGGCGGGCGCGGCGGTGCCGGCAACCGCCCGCCTGTCACGGTCGTAACCGCCAAGGCAGAGCGCCGGGCGATGCCGGTCCGCCTCGATGCGATCGGCACCGTCCAGGCGATCTCGTCGGTCAATGTCCGCTCGCGCGTCGACACGCAGATCACCGAAGTCGCTTTCAAGGACGGCGGCTACGTCAAGAAGGGAGATGTGCTCTTCCGGCTCGATTCACGCCTGGCCGAGGCGCTGATCAAGCAATCCGAGGCCAGCGTCGCGAAGGACCGCGCCTCGCTCGCCTCGGCCGAGACGGATCTCAGGCGCGCCGAGGAACTGGCGAAGCGCGATTTCGCTACAGACCAGCGCCTCGATACGGCGCGCACCCAGGTCGCGACCCTGAAAGCTGCCATTCGCGGGGGCGAGGCGGCCGTCGAGGCGCTCAAGGTCCAGCTCAGCTACTACACGATCCTCGCGCCGGTTTCCGGCCGCATCGGCGTGGCCGGGCTGAAGGAAGGAAACATCGCCAAGACCGGCGACAATTCGACCGTGCTGGTGACGATCAACCAGACCGACCCGATCTATGTCGCCTTCGCCGTCGCTCAGCGTCATCTCCCCGACATCCGCGCCGCGATGGCAGCCGGGACTGCCGTCGTGCAGGCGACGCAGCAAGGCGGGGCGAAGAGCGCCGAGGGCACGATCGCGGTCGTCGACAACCTGGTCGACGCCACGACCGGCACCATCCAGATCCGCGCGTCCTTCGAGAATGCCGACGAGACGCTCTGGCCCGGCGCGCTGTGCCAGGTCCGCGTCACGCTGCGCGTCGATCCGGAGGCTGTCACAGTGCCGCGCGAGGCGATCCAGACCGGTCAGAACGGCTCATTCGTCTTCATCGTCGAGGACGGGCTGGCGCGGGCCCGCACGGTCGTCGTCGACCGCACGGTCGATGACCGCGTGGTGATCGCTTCCGGCCTCAGCGGCGGCGAGACGGTGGTGGTCGACGGCCAGCTCCTGCTGACGGAGGGGGCGCGGACCATCGAGCGCAACCGCGATCGCGGCGGCCAGAGTCCGCCGCCGAACCAGACCTCGCAGCGAGGGAGCGCCGGCTGATGAACCTGCCCGAGCTCTGCATCCGCCGCCCGGTCATGACCACGCTGGTGATGGCGACGTTCCTGATCTTCGGGCTGTTCGCCTTCAAGCAGCTGCCGGTCGCGGCCCTGCCCCCCGTCGATTTCCCGACGATCAACGTCAGCGCCCGTCTGCCCGGCGCCAGCCCGGAGACGATGGCCTCCTCGATCGCCGCGCCGCTGGAGCGCGAGTTCGCCTCGATCTCGGGCATCACCTCGATGTCCTCGGTCTCGCAGCTCGGCTCGACCTCGATCACCCTGCAATTCGACCTCAACCGCAACATCGACGGCGCCGCGCTCGACGTGCAGGCGGCGCTCAGCGCCACGACGCGGCGCCTGCCGCCCGAGCTTCCTGCCCCGCCGAGCTTCAGGAAGGTCAACCCGGCCGACCAGCCGGTGTTGTTCATGGTGCTGACATCGGCGACCAAGCCGCTCTACGAGGTACATGAGTTCGGCGAGAACGTGCTGCAGCAGCAGATCGCGCAATTGCCGGGCGTCGCCCAGGTCAACATCTTCGGCGCGCAGAAATACGCGGTGCGCATCCTGGTCAATCCGGATGCCGTCTCGGCGCGCGGGCTCTCGCTCGCCGATGTCCGAAACGCCGTCTCGGCCGCCAACTCGAACTCCCCGGTCGGCACGCTGAACGGCATCAACCAGCGCCTGACGCTCGGCGCGACCGGCCAGCTCGAGCGCGCGGCCGAATACGGCAACCTGATCATCTCGCAGAAGAACGGCATTCCGATCCGGCTCAGCGACGTCGCCCAGACCTTCGACTCCGTCGAGAACAACCAGACCGCGAGCTGGTACAATGGCGAGCGCTCGATCATCCTCGCCGTCTACCGCCAGTCCGACGCCAACACCGTCGAGGTCGTCGACAGCATCAAGGACCGGCTCGCCGCCTACCGCGCCCAGCTGCCCGCGGCGATGAATCTGGCGGTACTGAACGACCGCTCGATCCCGATCCGCGAAGCGGTCGAGGATGTCGAGGTCTCGCTGATGATCGCCATCGTGCTGGTGATCATGGTGATCTTCCTGTTCCTGAAGAACCTGACCGCCACCTTGATCCCGACGCTCGCCTTGCCGATCTCGCTGATCGGCACCTTCGCGATCATGTATGCGCTCGGCTATTCGCTCGACAACATCTCGCTGCTCGCGCTGACGCTCGCCGTCGGCTTCGTCGTCGACGACGCCATCGTCATGCTGGAGAACATCATCCGGCATATCGAGATGGGCAAGAAGCCGTTCCAGGCAGCGCTCGACGGCTCGCGCGAGATCGGCTTCACCATCCTCTCGATCACCATCTCGCTGGTCGCTGTCTTCATCCCGGTCTTCTTCATGGGCGGGGTGGTCGGCAAGGTCTTCGCCGAATTCGCCGGCACGATCGCCGCAGCGATCATCGTCTCCGGCTTCGTCTCGCTGACCCTGACCCCGATGCTCTGCGCCCGCTTCCTCAAGGCACATGACCATCACAAGAAACCGAGCCTGCTCGACCGGACCTTCGAGGCCGGTTTCCAGGGCATGCTCGGCGCCTATCGCTGGTCGCTGGACCATGTGCTGAGGGCGCGATTCCTGATGCTGCTGTTCACGCTCGGAACCGTCTACGTCTCGGTCCAGCTCTATATCGACATCCCGAAGGGCTTCTTCCCGCTGGAGGATACCGGCCTGCTGCGCGGCGCGACCGAAGGTCCGCCCGACACGTCCTTCGAGGCGATGGCGGAGCGCCAGACCCGCGTCGCCGAGATCGTCCGGGCCGATCCGGCGGTCGACTACCTGACCTCGAACATCGGTGGCTTCAACGCCACCAATAACGGCTTCATGTTCATCGCGTTGAAGCCCAAATCCGAACGGGACAAGGCCGATGTGGTGATCGCCCGGCTGCGCCGGGCCACCTCGGAAGTGCCGGGCATGACGGCTGTGTTCCAGCAGGTCCAGAACATCAATCTCAACGCCGGCCGCTCCTCGCGCGCCCAGTATCTCTATTCGCTGCAGGGTCCGGATCTCGCGGCGCTGTTCAACTACGCGCCGCTGATGCAGCAGCGGCTCGCCCAGATTCCCCAACTGCGCGACGCCAACATCGATCTTCAGCTACGCAATCCGCAGCTCTCGATCGATATCGACCGCGAACGCGCCGCCAGCCTCGGCATCTCAAGCGACCAGATCCGCCAGGCGCTGGGCAACGCCTTCGGCTCACGCCAGATCGCCACGATCTTCACGCCCGCCACCGATTACCAGGTGATCATGGAGGCGAACCGCGCCTATCAGCAGGACCCGGGCGTGCTGTCGCGGCTGCTGCTCAAGGCCGCCAACGGCCAGAATGTCCCGCTCGAGACGGTGGCCACGATCAAGCCGAGCGTCGGCCCGCTCGCGGTCAACCGCATCTCGCAGCAGCCTGCGGTGACGATCTCGTTCAACACCGCGCCCGGCGTTTCACTTGGCGACGCCGTCAACGCGATCCGCGCGGCCGAGCGCGACGTGAACCTTCCAGCCTCGATCGTCACCAGCTTCGCCGGCTCGGCCCAGCTCTTCCAGGATGCGCTGAAGGGCCAGGGACTGCTGATCTTCGCGGCGATCCTGGTGATCTACATCATCCTCGGCATCCTTTATGAGAGCTTCATCCACCCGATCACCATCCTGTCCGGCCTGCCGTCGGCCGGTCTCGGCGCTCTGCTCGCGCTGCAGTACTTCCATATGGATCTGTCGGTCATCGCGATCATCGGCATCCTGATGCTGGTCGGCATCGTCAAGAAGAACGCGATCATGATGGTCGACTTCGCGATCGAGCGCCGCCGCCACGGCGACGATGCCCTCTCCGCCATCCGCGAGGCCGCGCTCGTCCGCTTCCGTCCGATCATGATGACGAGCTTTGCCGCGATCTTCGGCGTATTGCCGATCGCGCTCGGCGCCGGTGCCGGCGCCGAACTGCGCCAGCCGCTCGGCATCGCCGTGGTCGGCGGCCTCCTGGTCTCGCAGTTGCTGACGCTCTACATCACGCCGGTGATCTATTTCTATCTCGACAAGGTCGACAGCTGGCTCTCCGGTCGCGGCCGCGGCGAGCCGGCGGAAGTGCCTGGCGCGGCCGTGCCTGTCGCCGTCCCGCAGGCGCTGCATCGCGCCGAGAGCTGATCGCGATCCGTTAAGTATCCCCGGCTCTTGCGGGCAGATCGTTCAAATTTGCGAGGTTTTTTTCGAGCGTTCTGAACAGCCTTCTACGTATCGCTTTCCCCGAGACGAGCTTGGTGGGGGAGCGCAGCAACATGTCAGGCGTTCGGGCAGGAATGGCAGAGCGGCCGCGCCGCATCCGCCCGCTCGGCCGCCTTGCTGCCGCTCTTTGCGCCGGCGCCGTGCTCGCAGCGTCCTCGCTTGTGCTCGCCGAGGACGATGCCGGCATCCGTGCCTTCCATCGTGACGAGGCCACCAGATGGGCTGGCCGCCCGACGGCGGGTCTTGCCTACGCTCCGGCACCCGTCCGGTTCGCCCGCCCGGCTCTCGCGACGCGAGCCGATATTCGTCTCGGCCAGCCGGTCCGTCCGAGGATGCGGCTGGCTACGCTTCGCAATCAGGAGAGCATTGCCTGGACCGGCGGAGCGGGACGCACCATCTGCGTGCGGCTTTGCGACGGCTTCCATGCTCCGCTCGGCCATGCCCGCTCACGAGCGGATTTCAGCGCGCAGGAGGCCCTGTGCGAGGCGCAGAACCCCGGCGTTCCCGCCAGGCTGTTCCGGCTGTCGGCGGGCGCCACGTCGGTCGACCGCGCCGTCGCCGGCGACGGTACGAGCTACACCGCGCTGCCGAACGCCTACGCCTATGAGAAGAAGGCCGATCCGCTCTGCCGGCCGGCCATTGTCACCGCTGGCGAACGGCGCGTCTCCCTGATGCGCGACATCACCTTGCGTCCCGGCGATTCCATCGTCCTCGACGGCAAGGTCGAAACCTTCACGGGCTCCTCGGCCTTCCCTTACGAAGCCGGCGATTTCGCTGACTTCCGCCGGGCCGGCAAGCTAGGCCTTGCGACACGGCGGATGATCGACGAGACCGTGGGCATCACTCTGGCCGAGACGCGCCAGAAGCTCCTGCGCCAGAGCCTGCAGGTGCGCGAGGAGCCGCGCGAACTCGCCGAGATCGCCGAGCTTCGCGGCACGCTCGATGCCGACACCGTCGTCGCAGCGCCATTGCGCGAGACGATTCTGCGCTGAGCCGCAAGCAAGCCAGCCAACGAGACCTGCCGCAGCGCGACGTTAAGCATCGCGCCCATTTGCCGTTGCGGCGGCCGGCAATTGAATATTAACAAAAAGTAAATTATGGCTCGTTTGCGGCGGACAGCTGAACCAGCGAGCGATGGAGTGATCGCGGTGTTTCGTGTCCGTAATATCGAATCGATTGCTTCCAAGGCGGCACCTGCCGCTATTTCCGTTTCAGATTCCGCTTCTCTGCGACGCCGCGGGCGCAAACCCTTGCGTCTGGCAGCGATGGCGGGGCTTGGTTTGGCGCTTGGCGCGAGCGGCGCAGTGCTCACGGTCTCCCTCGTCCAGGCCGAGGACGATGCCGGCATCCGCGCCTTCCATCGGCAGGAGGCCGCCGCCCGCCAGGCGCAACGCGAAGCGGCTCCGCGCGCGGTCTATGCTTCCGCGAGGGCCTATGCCCCCGAGCGCAATCTCTGGACCATGCCCCTCTGGCAGGCCCGCCCCGACGGCGTGATCCGGCACCCGCCGATCGTGCTGAATCCGTTCAAGCGGCGCGAAGCCGCGCCCAAGCGCGTCGCCAAGCGACAGCCGGCGATCCGCTACGACACCGTCTCGGGCGCCGCCGATGTAACGCGCACCATCTGCGTGCGCATGTGCGACGGCTTCCATGCGCCGATCGGCCATCTCAGGAACCAGAGCGACCTGAAGGCCCATGAAGCCATTTGCCAGGCCAGCAATCCCGGCATCCCGGTCAAGGTCTTCAAGGTCGCTGCGGGCGCCACGACGATCGACGCCGCCGTCTCGGCGGACGGCAAGACGTATGGCGCGCTGCCGGTCGCCTATGGCTACGAGCAATCTTCGGATCCCGCCTGCCGTCCGGCCATCGCCAAGCCCGGCGAGCATCGCATTTCCGTGCTGCGTGACATCACCTTGCGGCCGGGCGACAGCGTCGTCCTCGACGGGCGGGTGCGCACCTTCGCCGGCTCGACCAAATGGCCCTATACCGCCTCGGATTTTCGGGATTTCCGGGACTCGGCCGATCTGAACGCGAGCCAGCGGCGCGAGATCGATGCCAGGGTCGGCATCTCGCACCGGGAGGCCCAGATGCGCAGCTTCGAGCGCAAGCTGCGGGTGCGCGAGGCCAGCCTGCACGACCCCGATTTCGCCAGCGATGCGCTCAATCTGCGCGGCGGGATCGAGCCACGCGACAGCATCGGCACGCCGGCGCGCATCGTGCTCGAAAATCCCTTCAGCCGGAACTGAGATCGCCTGGAACGGCGGCAGGCGCCGCGACGCCCGCAATCGGAATGTTTTCCTGATGTTCGACTGCGGCATATTTTCCTAGGAAAACACCCCTCCTTCTTGCATCCAAAGGCGAGTGGACGCCGGCGCCGCTCTCGGCCACATTCGCTGCACCGCAGCATGGAGCCGAGCATGACTACGAAGACGCCGCGCCAGTTCTTCCGTCCTCTGGCGATCGGCGCGCCGGAGCCCTATCGCGAATTGCCGCTGCGGCTGGAGCGGATGATCCATTTCGTCCCGCCCCATCTGGAGAAGGTTCGGGCCAAGGTCCCCGAGTTAGCCGGCCAAGTCGACATCGTGCTCGGCAATCTTGAGGACGCGATTCCGGTCGAGGCCAAGCAGGCCGCTCGCGACGGCTTCATTGAACTGGCCAAGGCCACCGATTTCGGCGCGACCGGACTGTGGACGCGGGTCAATGCGCTGAACTCGCCCTGGTTTCTGGACGACATTGCCGCGATCATGGGCGAGATCGGCGGCAAGCTCGATGTCGTCATGGTGCCGAAGGTCGAGGGTCCCTGGGACATCCATTATGTCGACCAGTTGCTGGCGCAGCACGAGGCGCGGCACGCTCTGCCCAAGCCGGTGCTGATCCACGCCATTCTGGAGACGGCCGAGGGCGTCAAGAATGTCGACGCGATCGCCACCGCCTCCCCCCGCATGCACGGCATGAGTCTCGGCCCGGCGGACCTTGCCGCCTCGCGCGCGATGAAGACGACACGGGTCGGCGGCGGCCACCCCGAATACAAGGTCATCGCCGACCTCACGGCCGATGGCGCTCCCCGCGCCGTTGCCCAGCAGGACCTCTGGCACTACACGCTGGCGAAGATGGTTGATGCCTGCGCCTCGGCAGGGCTGAAGCCGTTCTATGGCCCGTTCGGCGATTTTTCGGACGGAGCCGCCTGCGAGGCGCAGTTCCGCAACGCCTTCCTGCTCGGTTGCGCCGGCGCCTGGACGCTGCACCCCTCGCAGATCGAGATCGCCAAGCGCGTCTTCAGCCCGGACCCGGACGAGGTCACCTTCGCCAGGCGAATCCTGGAGGCGATGCCGGACGGCTCCGGCGCGATGATGATCGACGGCAAGATGCAGGACGACGCGACCTGGAAGCAGGCCAAGGTGATTGTCGACCTGGCGAAGCAGGTTTCCGGCCGCGATCCGGCCCTGGCGGCGCGCTACGGCTTCTGACGCGAAGTCGTGACCGCCGCGGAGATTGACCTATTGCCGGCGCAATCCTAGGTCAGGCCTTGGATGGCGACGCATGTTGGCAGGGTAACCGCCTGCCAAGTCAGAAACAGATCGAAGGAACATGGAAGCAAGAACCGCGAAATTCCGCATCGGGCAGGTGGTACGCCATCGCGTCTACCCGTTCCGCGGCGTGATCTTCGATGTCGATCCGGTCTTTTCCAATTCCGAGGAATGGTGGCTCGCGATCCCCGAACATCTGCGCCCGTCCAAGGATCAGCCCTTCTATCATCTGTTCGCCGAGAACGAGGAGACTGAATACGTCGCCTATGTCTCGGAGCAGAATCTGGTCAGTGACGAGACCGGTCAGCCGATCCGCCACCCGCAGGCGCGCGAGTTCTTCCGGCGCGACCGCAAGGGACGTTACCGGCTCGACAAGGTCGAGCTGAACTAGGAGCAGGCTAGAAGGACGCCCCGAAAAGCGGAGGCCGATTTTCGGGCGAAGCCGGCCTCCGATCGAAACCTCATCCTGGAAAAGCAGCAGAGCGACGCAGCGCCGGAATGCACCGGAGCCTTGTGATGGCTTCCGGGTTTCGCTTCTGCTGGGCCGGAATGACGGCGTGAACCGGTCGGGGTGCCCGCTAGCGCTGGCGCTCGGCCTGCGGGAAACGAGCCGTGAAGGCCCCTTCCCGCTCTGGCGGCAGGCGCACCAGCAGGCTGAGCGCGCCGTCCTCGGCATCGCTGCGCTCGAGGATTTCGCCATTGGCATGCAACCAGGCCAGCGACTTGCCGTCGCCGGGCTCCAGCGCCAGCCGGTAGACCGGGCGGCTCCTGGCGATCCGGGCTTCGATGGCGTCGGTCAGCCGGCCCATGCCTTCGCCGGTCAGCGCCGAGACCAGAACCGGGCGCGTCGCTTCCGGCTTGAGTTCGGCAAGGGCGGCCTGGCGCTCGCGCTCCGCGCTTTCGAGCAGGTCGGCCTTGTTCCAGACCTCGATCACGCGCTGGCCGTCATCCGGATCGATGCCGAGGTCACGAAGAATACCGCGCACGTCGGTGGCCTGGGCCTGCGTGTCCTCGTGCGAGACATCGCGTACATGAAGGAGCACATCCGCCTCGATCGCGTCCTCCAGCGTCGCCCGGAAGGCGGCGACGAGCTGCGTCGGCAGGTCCGAGATGAAGCCGACCGTGTCGGAGAGCATGATCTTCGCGCCATGCGGCAGCTTGAGAGCCCGCGCCGTCGGATCGAGCGTCGCGAACAGCATGTCCTGCGCCAGCACCTCTGCCGAGGTCAGCCGGTTGAACAGCGTCGACTTGCCGGCATTGGTGTAGCCGACCAGCGCCACGATCGGATAAGGCACGCGCTTGCGGCTTGCCCGGTGCAGCGACCGCGTGCGCTTCACCGTCTCGAGGTCGCGCTCGATCTTGGTCATCCGCTCCTGGATGACCCGCCTGTCGGCCTCGATCTGGGTTTCGCCCGGTCCGCCGAGGAAGCCGAAGCCGCCGCGCTGGCGCTCGAGGTGGGTCCAGGACCGCACGAGCCGGCTCTTCTGGTAATTCAGATGCGCGAGCTCGACCTGCAGCGTGCCCTCTCGGGTGCGTGCGCGACGCCCGAAAATCTCGAGAATCAACCCGGTCCGGTCGATGACCTTGCAGCCGAAGGCTTTTTCGAGATTGCGCTGCTGCACCGGCGAGAGCGCGCAGTCCATCACGACGAGCCCGATCTCCTCGAGCTTCACCCGCTCCGACAGCTCTTCGACCTTGCCCTTGCCGATATAGGTCGCCGGGCGAAGCGTACTCAGCAGGACGGGAATAGCCTCGACCACCTGCAGGTCGATGGCCCCGGCCAGGCCGATCGCCTCGTCCAGGCGCGCCGCATGGCTGCGCGGATTGTCGTCGGTCTCGGCCACCCTGCCCGACGCCTTGCGCGCCGGGTAGGGGCCGATCACGAATGCGCGAGTATCGGCTGCGACCGCATGTTCGGCCGCATCGATGCGCTTCTCCGCCGGGATGTCGTCGTCAGTTCCGGCTCTGCCGGCCACGACTCAGGCCTTTTCCTGTTCCTCAGACTCGAACAACTGCACGGGATGACCCGGCATGATGGTCGAGATCGCGTGCTTGTAGACGAGCTGCGAATGGCCATCGCGGCGCAGCAGCACGCAGAAATTGTCGAACCAAGTGACAACGCCCTGCAGTTTGACGCCGTTCACAAGGAAAATGGTGAGGGGAATCTTCTGCTTGCGGACGTGGTTGAGAAACGTGTCCTGGAGATTCTGAGCCCGCTCTGCGGCCATGTTTTGCCTCTGTTGTTGGGACCGCAATCGGCTTGCGCATGCGATCCAGATCGTTCCGTTGGGCTACGACGACAGCCGTCGCGCTTCGAAACACCGACGCTTCATTAGATCGTGAGGGCGCATTGTCGCGCAAGGGTTGCGGTGCACCATTTTTAAGCGACCGCCTTGCGCAGAACGCATTGCGGACGCCCCGAACTACCCCACCCCCAGCGATTTCAGCTTGCGATGAAGCGCCGAGCGCTCCATGCCGATGAACTCCGCCGTGCGCGAGATGTTGCCCGAGAAGCGCGCGATCTGCGCCATCAGGTACTCGCGCTCGAAGATCTCGCGGGCATCGCGCAGCGGCAGGCTCATCAGCTTCTCGCCGCCGGAGCCGGAAGGCGTCGTCGGGACCATCGCACCGACCTCGGCCGGCAGCATCTCGACCGTGATCTCCGCACCGGGATCGCCCTTGGTCAGGATCATCAGCCTTTCGACGTTGTTGCGCAGTTCGCGCACGTTTCCCGGCCATTCATGCGATTGCAGGATCGCCATCGCATCGCTGCCGATGCGGCGCTTGGGCAAGCCGCTGGCGACCGAGATCTGCTCCATGAAGAACTCGATCAGCTCCGGCACGTCCTCGCGCCGTTCCGACAGCGCCGGCACGCGGATCGGTACCACGCCGAGGCGGTGATAAAGATCCTCACGCAACTGGCCCTCGGCGATCAGCTTGACGAGGTCGCGGCTGCTCGAGGAGATGATCCGGACGTCGACATGGACGCGGGTCGCGCCGCCGACGCGCTGGAAGTTCTGGTCGACCAGCACGCGCAAGATGCGGTTCTGGGTCTCGCGCGGCATGTCGCCGATCTCGTCGATGTAGAGCGAGCCGCCATGCGCCTCCTCGAGGGCGCCGACACGGCGCGAGCGTCCCTCGCCGCCTTCGATGCCGAAGAGCTCCTCCTCCATCGTCTCGGGAGTGATGGTCGCCGCGTTGATGACGACGAAGGGCCCGCCGGAGCGGCTGGAAGCCTCGTGCAGCGTCCGGGCGGTCAGTTCCTTGCCGCAGCCGGGCTCGCCGGTGATCAGGACGCGCGCATTGGTCGGCGCGACGCGTTCCAATGTCTGCCTGAGCTGGTTGACCGCTGTCGAGCGGCCGACAATCCGGCTCGCCTGGACCGAACGCGCCTTGAGATCGCGCACTTCGCGGCGCAATCGCGAAGCCTCCAGCGCGCGCTCGGCGACGAGCACGAGCCTGTCCGCCTTGAACGGCTTCTCGATGAAGTCGTAGGCGCCGTGCTTGATCGCAGAGACAGCCGTCTCGATGTTGCCGTGGCCGGAGATCATGACCACGGCAAGCTCGGGATGGCTCTCCTTGATCAGCTCCAGCACCTGCAGTCCGTCGAGCCGGCTGCCTTGCAGCCAGATGTCGAGGAAGACGAGGTTCGGTCGCCGCGCGGCGATCGCCGCCAACGCCTCGTCGGCCGAACCCGCCTTGCGGGTCCGGTAGCCCTCGTCCTCGAGCAGTCCGGCGACGAGTTCTCGAATGTCGGCTTCGTCGTCGACGACGAGAATGTCAGCGCTCATGCCTGGGTCCCGTTCATCTGTCCTCCGGCTCTTTCCGCCGATGCATTGCGTGCTTCTGATGTCTCTTCGCCGCTGTCCGGCGGCCCGGTCTCGACGAACCAGAGCCTGACCTGCGCGCCCCGCGCATTGTCGGGCCGGTCGAGCAGCTCGATGCCGCCGCCATGGTCCTCGAGAATCTTGCCGACGATCGCGAGGCCGAGGCCGGTGCCGCCGTCGCGGGTCGTCATATAGGGCTCCAGCAGCTTGTGGCGCTGGTCGGCAGGCAGGCCTTTGCCGTTGTCGAGGATGTCGATGACGATGCGGCCGTCGTCATGACGCTCCATCGAAATGTCGATGCGGCCCTTGCCGCGCTCCTCGGCCGGAACGGCCTCGATCGCCTCGGTCGCATTCTTGATGACGTTGGTCAGCGCCTGCGAGATCAAGCGACGGTCGAACTGCGCCAGCAATGGCTCGGCCGGCAGGCTGTCGGCGATGGTGAGCTCGGGATTGCCGACCCGCATGAGGAAGACGATCTGGCGGACCGTCTCGACGATGTCCTCGCGCGCCAGCGAAGGCTTCGGCATTCGCGCGAAGGACGAAAACTCGTCGACCATGCGACGGATGTCGTCGACCTGCCGCACGATCGTCGCCGTGCACTGGTCGAAGATCTCCTTATCCTCGATGATGACCCGGCCGAACTTCCTGCGGATGCGCTCGGCCGACAGCTGGATCGGTGTCAGCGGGTTCTTGATCTCATGCGCGATGCGGCGCGCCACATCGGCCCAGGCCGCCGTGCGCTGGGCGGTGACGAGATCGGTGATGTCGTCGAGCGTCACGACAAGCCCGGCACCGGCCCCCTCGCCTTCACGGACGGCGCGGATGTTGACCATCCGGTCGCGCCCGGCCCGCGTGATCGCGACCTGGCCGGAGCTCAAGCGCTGGCGATTGGCCATGGCTTCCGCCACGAACCCGGCAATCTCGGGAGCGATCTCGGCGATGGGTTGGCCCAGCAGGCGTCCACCGGTTCCGAGCAGCGCCTCGGCCGAACGGTTGGCGATGGTCACGTGCCCGCCCTCGTCGAGGCTGAGCACGCCCGACGAGACGCCGGAAAGCACAGTCTCGGTAAAGCGGCGCCGGCGATCGATCACCTCGCTCGCCGTCACCAGCCCGTCGCGCTGTCGTCGCAGCTCCGCGGTCATCTTGTTGAAGGTCTCGCCGAGATGGGCGAGATCGCCCTCCGCGCGCCGAATCGGTACCTGCACGTAGAAATTGCCGCTGGAAACCTGATCGGTGGCGTGAATCATCCGGCGAATCGGTGCCACCAGGCCATTGGCGAAATTCAGCCCGAGCCAGCTCGCCGAGAGCAGGAGGATCACCGCGATCAGCCCGTACATCGAGGCGAAGGCGATCTGGACGCCCTTGCGGCGTGCATCAATGCCGAGATATTCGACTGCTGCCGCACGAGCCACCGCTGGAAATTCGACCGCCAGCGGATCGACCTCACGCGCGACATAGAGGAAGGCGCCGTCATAGGAGGGGAGCTTCAGCAGCGCCCCGAAGACACGCCCGGTCGACGGAATGACGCAGATCGGCTCGGGCGAGGTCTCGGCGTCTTCGAAGGCGGCAGCATCCGGTTTGCTCGCGCCGCGCAAGACATCGATATTGGCCCGGACGACCACGGTGTCCGGCGGCTTCATGATCCAGACGACGGGCAGGCCGAGCGCCGTGGCGCGCGCCGTCAGGAAGTTCTCGAACCAGGGGCGGTCAACGTCGAAAGCCGGCTTGGCCCGACCGAGATCATCGGCAAGCAGACGGATCTCGCGCCCGAGCGAACGGCATTGGCTGGCGGTATAGGCGTCGGCGACCTCAACCGACTTGAAGATCACGTCGCGCATCCGGTCCGAGAACCAGGGCTCGAGGCCGCGCTCCAGCGTCACGGTCGCGACCACCGCGACCAGCGCCGCCGGCAGGGCGGCGACGATGCTGAAAAGGCTGACGATCCGCACGTGCAGCCCGGCGGCTGCGACGCCCGCGCGCCTGGCCTTGATAAGCACCGCCGCCTCGACGGCGACGATGACCAAGAGCAGCAGGATCAGGAAGCCGTTCAGAACGAACAGGCCGAGCACGACCTGATGGACCGGCGCGACCGGCGTCGCACCGGCGAGGACCAGGAAGGTCGCGAGCCCGGAAACCAGCGCGAAGCAGACGACCGTCGCCCCGAGCCAGGCAGAAACCCGCCTTGGCGTCTCTTCATTGCGCGGCGTCATGCGAAGGTCGCCGATCGAGGCAGTCAAAGCGGTGTCTAAGCTCCGTTGGACGCATCTCCGCCGAAGGGCGGTCCGAGCGATCCGGCGCTGTGATGCGCTGCCGCAACGGTGTTGTCAAAATATGACACGGGCAAGGCAAGAGCGCCCGCCATCACGTGTCCCTTGGAAGTCAATCTGTTGAAGCCGGCTTCGGGGCTCTATGCCCCCTCAAAGACAGCCTCTAGCCTGTGCATAAGCCGGATCGCAGAGGCCCTCATGCTCATCGCTTTCCATCAACTGCCACTCGCGGCGATGTTTCTCGTCGTCTGGGCGATCAGCACCGCGATCTGCTGGCTCCTGATCGGATTCGTGCGGTTCGCCGTGCCGCGCATGGGCTACCGCTTGAGCGAGCCGCTGCCGATTCGCGATTCTCTCATCAACGCTTGCGGCGCGCTCTTCGCGCTGATCGTCGCCTTCTCGGCCGCCGGCATCTGGAATGACGCGGTTTCCGCGCGTACCGCCGTCCAGCGCGAGGCCGATGCCGTGGAGAACGCCCTGGTCGTTTCTGCGGGCCTGCCGGACGAGGTGCAGAGCCAGCTGAACGGCGGGCTTGAGGCCTATCTGAAGGACGTCATTGCGGTCGACTGGCCGGCTATGGCCAAGAGCACATCGCTCGAGGATGCGGTCTTCGACCAGTCGGAGAAGCACCTGCTGGGAGCGATCGACCTGATCGCCCGGCAGAATCGTCTGCTCGCCAACGGTACGAGCTATTCACCGCTGCTCGGTCAGCTCCTGGAGATCCGGCACGCGCGGCTCGCGCGCCTCGCGGCGTCCAGGGCCGGCACGACCTGGGCGCAATGGAGCGCGATGTGGCTGATCTCGACGGCGACCCTGCTGCTGATTCTCATCTGCCACAGTCACACGTTCCGCATGCAGATCCTGGCATCGCACATCTATGTGCTGGTCGCCGCCGCGGCCTATTTCGTGGTCCTGGCGCATGACCGGCCATTTGTCGGCAAGATATCGATCCAACCGACCGCGATGCAGGGGCTGGTGACACAGCTCGCTTCGAAGTGACCGGCCTGGGCGCGCGCCCTGAATGCGCGACGCCTCGCTCGTTCACATTCCCTGGCCGCCTCAACGTGGCGAGCGCACCACCTGCATGTCGAGCTCGCGGATCTTCTTGCGCAGGGTGTTGCGGTTGAGGCCGAGCAGTTCGGCGGCACGGATCTGGTTGCCGCGGGTCGCTGCCAGCGCCGCCGCGATCAGGGGCGGCTCGATCTCGCGCAGGATGCGGTGATAGAGCCCCGGCGGCGGGACATGGTCGCCGAAGCCGGAGAAGTACTGGTTGAGATGGCGCTCCATCGAGCCTGAAAGCGTCTCGGCACGTTCCTGGCCGCCGCCGGAGCCGGCATAGCTCGGCGTCGCCGCAGCAGGCTGAAGCTCCGCTTCGACGATCGGGGCAGTGATCGTCTCTTGCGGATAGAGCGCCGCGAGCCGCCGGACGAGGTTCTCCAGCTCCCGGACATTGCCCGGCCAGCGATAGCGACGCATCACGTCCATCGCCTCGGAATCGATCTGCTTGCGCGGCAGGCCTTCCTTCTCGACCAGCCCGAAGAAATGACGGACGAGATCCGGCACGTCCTCGACCCGCTCACGCAGCGGCGGCAGCCGAATCGGCACGACGTTCAGCCGGAAGAACAGGTCCTCGCGGAACAGCCCGTGCGCGATCGAGATGCGCAGATCCTTGTTGGTCGCGGCGACGATGCGGACATTGGTCTTGATCGGCGTGCGTCCGCCGACCGTGGTGTATTCGCCCTGCTGCAGCACGCGCAGCAGGCGCGTCTGGGCCTCCATCGGCATGTCGCCGATCTCGTCGAGGAAGAGCGTGCCACCCTCGGCCTGCTCGAAGCGGCCGGATGAGCGGGTCAGGGCGCCGGTGAAGGCGCCCTTCTCATGGCCGAACAGCTCGGATTCGATCAGGTCTTTCGGGATCGCCGCCATGTTGATCGCGACGAACGGGCCGTTGCGGCGCTTGCCGTAGTCGTGCAGCGCCCGCGCCACCAGTTCCTTGCCGGTGCCGGATTCGCCGTTGATCATCACGGTGAGATCGATCGGCATCAGCCGTGCCAGGGCGCGGTAGACGTCCTGCATGGCCGGCGAGCGGCCGATCAGCGGGATGTCGTCCGGCTCCGCCGCATGCCCGCGCCCGACCTCGCCGCGCGGGCGCGACAAAGCCCGGCCGACGATCGCGACCAGTTCCTTCAGGTCGAAAGGCTTGGGCAGGTATTCGTAGGCGCCGCGCTCCGATGCCTTGATCGCGGTCATGAAGGTGTTCTGCGCGCTCATCACGATGATCGGCAGCTCCGGCCGGACCCGCTTGATGCGCGGCAGCAGGTCGAAGGCGTTGCCGTCGGGCATGACGACGTCGGTGATGATCAGGTCGCCGAGCCCCTGGGCTGCCCAGGTCCATAGCGTTGCCGCCTGTCCGGTAGTCCTGACCTCGTAGCCGGCGCGGGCGAGCGCCTGGTTGAGGACCGTGCGGATGGCGGCGTCGTCATCGGCGATGAGAATGTTACCCGTCGGCATGCAGTCCTGCTTCCTGGTGCTGTTTACCCTGACTGGCGCTCACGCGCTTCGTGCAGTGGCAACCGGATTCGAAATGTTGTGCGTCGCGGCACGGACTCGCACTCGACGATTCCGCCGTGATCGCCGATCACCTTGGCGACGAGTGCAAGTCCAAGGCCACTGCCCTGAGCCTTGGTGGTGACGAAGGGATCGAACAGGTGGGCGTGCAGATCGGTGGGCACGCCCGGGCCATTGTCGCGCACGCCGATCTCCAGCGGCAGGGCCAGCCGCGCATGCGAACCCGGGGCTTGCATGCGGATGCCCGGCCGATAGGCGGTGGTCAGCGTGATCTCGCCGTCGATCGCATCGGAGCCGATCGCCTCCGCGGCATTCTTCACCAGGTTGAGCAGCACCTGGACAAGCTGGTCGCGATTGCCGGAGACCGGCGGCAGCGACGGGTCATAGGCTTCGCTGAAACGGATGTGCCGGGCAAAGCCCGACTGCGCCAGCCTTTTCACATGGTCGAGCACGTCATGGACGTTGACAGGGCCGCGCTCGCTCGGCCGCTCGTCGCCGAACAATTCGACGCGCTCGACCAGCTTCACGATCCGATCCGCCTCGTCGCAGATCAGCTGGGTCAGCAGGCGGTCGTCGTCCGGAACGGAGGTTTCCAGCAATTGGGCTGCGCCGCGAATGCCCGAGAGCGGGTTCTTGATCTCATGCGCCAGCATCGCGCCGAGCGCAGTAATTGAGCGGGCTGCTCCACGATGCGTCAGCTGCCTGTCCATTTTTTCGGCAATTGTCCGTTCTTGCAGCAGAAGCACGACCGCATCCGGCTGGCCGGGCAATGGCGAGGCAAAAACATCGACGATCCGGTCGAGCCCGAGCCGGGGCGAGCCGAGCTCCAGCCGGTATTCGCTGACGCTGGCGCCGCGGCGTTGGACCTCGTCGACGAGCGAGAGCACGGGCGAGCCGAAGGCGATCAGATCCTGCAAGCGCTGGCGCTTCAGCACGACGGCGCTGGCCTGAAAGAAATCCTCGGCCGCCGTGTTGGCGTAAAGCACCGCCTGCCCGTCCCCGACCACGACGACCGGCATCGGCAGCACATTCAGCGCCTGGATTTCGAGGCTGTCGAACAGCCCTCCATCCGGCGTCTCTCCGCTTTCGCCGAATATCGCCATGGTCATACGCGGTCTTCCCTGTGATTCAGGCGGCAGCGCCGAGGCGCTCGGTCGAAAACAGACGTTCCAGCGCCGCAAGCGCGCGGGCCGGCTCGACCGTGGTCAGGAGTTCGCGCCGGGCCTGTTCGTCGTGGGCGAGCCCGCAGGCCAGCGCCTCGTCGGCATAGGCGGCCAGATGCTTGCGGGCATGGCGGACGCCGACCTCGCGCCCCATCAGCGAGAGCAGGCCCTCATAGTGTTCGCGCGCCACCTCGGCCTTGGTCTCGACAGCGATCACATCGGGCTCGCGCCCGGCGAGCACCGCTCCGATCTGACCGGGGAGCCAGGGACGCCCGAGCGCGGCACGGCCAACCATCACATAATCGGCGCCGGACTGTTCGAGGCAGTCGCGCGCCTGCGTCGCGGTCGCGATATCGCCGTTGGCCACCAGCGGAAAGGCGCCGGCTTCCCGCACCGGCGCTATCGCCGCCCAATCGGCGACACCCTTGTAGAATTGCTGTCGCGTGCGGCCATGCACGGTGATTGCGGCGGCCCCGGCGGCGACGGCGCGCCGCGCAAGTTCCGGCGCATTGCGCGAGGCGTCGTCCCAGCCGAGGCGCATCTTGACGGTGACGGGCACTTTCACGGCCGCGACGACCGCCTCGACGAGGCCGATCGCATGATCGAGATCGCGCATCAGGGCCGAGCCGGCCCAGCCGCCGACCACCTTCTTGGCCGGGCAGCCCATATTGATATCGACGATCTCGGCGCCGGAAGCCTCGGCGACCTGAGCCGCCTCGGCAAGCCAGCGCGCTTCGCAGCCCGCGAGTTGGACCACATGCGGCGTCACGCCTGAGCCCTCGGCCCGCAGGCGCGCCTCTTCGCTGCCGCGCAACAGCTCGTCGGAGGCGACCATTTCCGAAACCACCAGCCCGGCGCCGAAACGTGCCGCGATCCGGCGCATGACCACATCGGTGACGCCCGACATCGGCGCCAGGAAGGCGCGGGCGGCCGGGCTCAGTCCGCCAATGGCAAGAACTGTGTCGCCTGATTTTGAGGCAGATTCCATTCTGGTGATTTATTGGACATCTATTGCACCGCGCAAGGGATTTCTAAGCAATGCTGCGTTGCACCATCGTCGCAAGCCGACGAGGTTGACTGCCTTTCCGATGTGCATCGTGTCGATTCAGCCCATGCGGCTGCCCCGCCGCTTGGCTATCGGCGCCGCGCAGCCTATCACCCGCAGCATCAGATTCCGGAGCCCTCGACGCTTTCATGACCATGGCCGTTGCCGCCCTGATCGTCGCTGCCGGACGCGGCCTGCGCGCCGGCGCCGAGGCGCCCAAGCAATACCGTCGCCTCGGCGGCCAGCCCGTGCTTTGCCGCGCGCTCGCGCCTTTCCTGGCCGAAGCGCGCATCGGCCCCGTTCTGGTGGTGATCGGCGCCAGGGACGATGCACGCTATCGCAATGCCATTGCAGAACTCGGCGAAGGCGAGCGCGGCCGCCTGCTCCCGCCGACCCATGGCGGCGAAACCCGCCAGGCCTCGGTCCGGGCCGGGCTGAAGGCGCTGTCCGAAGCGGGCTTCACCGGCGCCGTACTGGTGCACGACGCCGCCCGCGCGCTCGTTTCGCCCGAACTGGTCCACCGGGCGCTTGTCGCCACGCGCAAGACGCAGGCGGCCATCCCTGCCCTCGCCGTGACCGATACGGTGAAGCGGCTCGATGCCGACGGCCGGATCGTCGAGACGCCGCCGCGCGACCGCCTCGTCTCGGTGCAGACGCCGCAGGCCTTCGCCTTCGCGCCCTTGCTCGCCGCACATGAGGCGGCCTTCGCGGCGGGAGCCGACGGTTTCACCGACGATTCAGCGATCATGGAATGGGCCGGCCACGAGGTCGCGACCTTTGCGGGAGACCCGATGAATCTCAAGCTGACCCATCCCGAAGACTTCATCGCCGCCGAGCAGCGGCTGGGACGCAGCCTCGTGACGCGGGTCGGGACGGGCTACGACGTCCATGCCCTCGCCGACGGCGACCATGTCTGGATCGGCGGCGTCAGCATTCCCCATACACACGGCGTCACCGCGCATTCCGATGGCGATGTCGGCCTGCATGCCCTGACCGACGCGCTGCTCGGCGCTCTCGCCGATGGCGATATCGGCAGCCATTTCCCGCCCAGCGATCCGCAATGGCGCGGCGCATCGTCCGATCGCTTCCTCGCCTTTGCGGCGGAGCGCGTTGCGGCCCGCGGCGGCAGGATCGACCATCTCGACCTGACGATCATCTGCGAGGCGCCGAAGGTCGGCCCGCATCGCGACGCCATCCGCGCCCGCATCGCCGCGATCGCGGGCTTGCGGCTCGACCAGGTCGGGGTCAAGGCCACGACCTCGGAGCGCCTGGGCTTCACCGGGCGCGGCGAAGGGCTGGCGGCGCAGGCCTCGGCCAGCATCCGCCTGCCGGAACCGGAGTGACAGCATGTTCGACCTCGAGACTCGTTCGCTGGCCGCCGAGCTCCTGAACATCTCGCGCGAGCGCGGCATCACTGTCGCCACGGTCGAATCCTGCACCGGAGGGCTGGTCTGCGGCGCCCTGACGGCGATTGCAGGCTCGTCGAGCATGGTGCTCGGAGGCCTCGTCACCTACTCCAACGAAGCCAAGACGACGCTCGCCAATGTCCCGCCGGAACTGATCCTTCGGCACGGGGCAGTCAGCGAGCAGGTGGCGCGGGCAATGGCCGAAGGCGGACGGGAACGGCTTTCCGCGCGTCTCGCCGTTTCGATCACAGGGGTCGCGGGCCCCGATGGCGGCAGCGAGGCAAAGCCCGTCGGCCTCGTCCATTTCGCCTGCGCCGGAGCGGACCGGACACTTCATCGCGAAAGGCGCTTCGGCGCGCTCGGCCGCGACGAAATCCGCCGCCTCAGCGTGCTGGAAGCGCTCGATCTGCTGCGCGAAGCCTCGCTCAGCCTGAAGTGAGCGGCACCCCGGCGCCATAGACCGCGTCGGCCCGGCGCTCGAACGCCTCGGCGAACTTGCGGAAAGCCTTGTCGAACATCGCGCCCATCAGCAGGCCGAGCATGCGGCTGGCGAACTCGTAGGAAATGAAGAACACCACCTCCGAGCCCTTCTCGGCCGGCCGGAAGCTCCAGCGGTTCTCGAGATAGCGGAACGGTCCGTCGACATATTCGACAAGGATCTTGAGATTGGCCGGATCGAGCGTGACGCGGCTGGTGAAGGTCTCGCGGATCGCCTTGTAGCCGACGGTCATGTCGGCGAGCAGCACTTCGCCTCCCCCTTCACGCGGCGTCCGCCTGCGCACCACGAGCCCTTCGCAGAGCGGCAGGAACTGAGGATACTTCTCGACATCCGCCACGAGAGCGAACATCTCCGCGGACGAGTGCTTCACCCGCCTGGTGCTGTTGAACATCGGCATCGGAGAGCCGCTCTCAGGCGCCCGTCTTCGCGGCGCGCGCGGCCCGCAGCTTGGCGAAGTCCTCGCCGGCATGGTGCGAGGAACGGGTCAGCGGCGTCGCGGAGACCATCAGGAAGCCCTTCACATAGGCGATGGTCTCGAAGCTCTTGAACTCGTCGGGCGTGACAAAGCGGATCACCGCATGGTGCTTGCGCGACGGCGCCAGATACTGGCCGATGGTGATGAAATCGACCTCGGCGGAGCGCAGATCGTCCATCAGCTGGAGCACCTCGTTCCGCTCCTCGCCGAGGCCGGCCATGATGCCGGACTTGGTGAAGATGGTCGGGTCGAGCTCCTTCACCCGCTGCAGCAGCCGCAGCGAATGGAAATAGCGCGCGCCCGGGCGCACGGTCAGGTACTTGCCGGGGACCGTTTCGAGATTGTGGTTGAAGACGTCGGGCTTGGCCGCGACCACGACTTCGAGCGCGCCGGGCTTGCGCAGGAAGTCCGGCGTCAAGATTTCGATGGTCGTCGTCGGGGAGGCCTCGCGGATGGCGCGGATGACGCGGGCGAAATGCTCGGCGCCGCCATCCTTCAGGTCGTCGCGGTCGACCGAGGTGATCACAACATGCTCGAGCCCGAGCTTGGCGACGGCCTCGGCGACCTTGCGCGGCTCCTCATGGTCGAGCGCTTCGGGCACGCCGGTCTTGACGTTGCAGAAGGCGCAGGCCCGCGTGCAGGTGTCGCCCATGATCATGAAGGTGGCGTGCTTCTTTTCCCAGCATTCGCCGATATTGGGGCAGCCCGCCTCCTCGCAGACGGTGACGAGCTTCTCGGCCTTCACGATCTTCTGGGTCTCGGCCCATTTCGGCGAGCCCGGCGCCTTGACGCGGATCCAGTCCGGCTTGCGCAGGATCGGATTCTCGGCGCGCTTCTGCTTCTCGGGATGGCGCAGTTCGCCGCCCGGCTTCGCCTCGGCCTTCGGATTGCCGATATTGGGACGCGGGTCGCGGTTCAGAAGGTCGAGCACGACGGCCATGGATGGGTCCGTTTCCTGCGGCCGCGAGAGAAAGGCGACCTCGCCGTCTAGCTAATCCCGAAGCGTCGCGCGGGCAACCCGCGGCCGCGCGTGACTCAGTTGCGCAGGGCGCGCCAGACCACGATCAGCAGGCACGCGCCGGCGATGGCGGCGGTAAGCGTGCGCCAGAAGCCATAGACCGGAATCTCCAGCAGATCGGCCAGCCGGCTGCCGACGAAGGAGCCGGCGACGCCGACGATCATGTTGGTGAAGAGTCCATGGTCGGAGGAGGTCACCCGCTCGGCGATCCAGCCGGCGAGGATGCCGATCAGCAGCGTCATGAAGAAGCCGTAGCCCGGCGTGCCGAGCGCGGCGACGATCTCGTTGTTCATGGTAGTCCCCCTGCCCTCGCTGACCGCGGCGCCCGCGGCCTTGCGATCAACGCCGGCCTTGCCGGCCGGTTCCCGCCCTTCAGGCGATGAAACGCGCCAATAGCACCACCAGGATCGCGCCGATCACCGCCATCGCCATGTCGTCGGCGAAGCGCGAGCCGGTCGAGACCCGCCAGCCGGTGACGCGCACGATCCCCTGGCCGACCAGCATGCCGAGCAGGCCGACCACGGCATGACGCAGGAAGCCGCCGCCACCGACGACGAGGCTGGCGATGAAGCCCGCCGCAGTCCCGAACGCCACCGGCGGCAGCAGTCGGCGCCAGTCGACCGCAAGGCCCCGCCGCGGTGGCAGGATCTCGACCTTGTCGTCCTCGATGACCCGGCCGGGACCGCGGGCCTTGCGCGTGCGTGTCGTCGTCATCGCAGCGATATGCCCATCGCGTGCGCCGGTTTCCAGAGGAAAGCGCTCAGGCGATCAGCCGGGCCAGCAGCACGACGACGATCGCACCGATCGTTGCGGTGACGATCTGCGAGATAAGTGGATTGCCGATGCCGAGATTGATGCCGAGCGCGCCCAGCAGGAAGCTGCCGACGAAGGCACCGATCAGGCCGGTGATGATGTAGCGGACGAGCCCGCCGCCACCGACCACGATGCTGGCGAGCCATCCGGCGACGAGGCCGATGACGATGGCGACGAGGATTGCACGCATGTCCATCGGAAACCTCCGGAAGCGACGACCTTGTAACCCGTTCGGCGCAGATCCTCTGGAAGCGCGCCTCGGCAACAGAGAATAGATGGGAGCGGCCAGGAAACAATTGTCCTCGTGGCCGAATGCGCCAGCCGCCCCGCCCTCCCGGGGCTGCGGTTGACGGAACGGCGTTTTGGCGTTTCCCTACCGCCTTGGACTGGAGGCTCTGGCTCTACGGCAGCGTGGAGGAGGATGCCGGCCATGCCCTGCTGTGACGGCGCTATCGCCCCCGAAGGCAGAACCCGGCCACGCCACTCGGGCGTGCTGATGACGGGCGGGCTGCTTGCGGCTGCGTTCGGTGGTGGGCCGGTCGCCGAGGCCTTCGATCGTTCCGGAGAGCGGCGCTGGCACGCGACAGGCTATGTCAGCCGCTGGGTCAACACCGATCTGCTCGACGTGCCCAGCCGGGCGATCACCGGCAATCTGAGCTTCTCGGACACGAATTTCGCCGGTGTCGGGCTGTCGCGGGTGATCGTGCCTTCCTTCTCGACCCCGCTGCCGTTCACCGACTTTGCCTTCCGCGGCAACCGCATCGAGCTCGAAGGCCAGGTCCTCAAGCATTTCGGCGGCCAGAGCCATTGGGAGGGCACGCTGGCGCTGATGTTCAGGACCGGGCAGATCCCGCTTGGCGGCGGGCTCGAAGCCAATCTCGCGGTCGGAGAGGGATTGTCGGTCGCGTCGGAGCGGCCGCGCTTCGAGGGCGCCATCGACGTCCGACCCTCGCGGACGCTGAACTATCTCGCCTTCGAGGCGGAGTTCTCGCATGCCTCAGCGCCGGGCGTCTCGTTCGTCACCCGGCTGCATCATCGGTCCGGCGTTTTCGGCCTGATCGCGCCGAAGAAGTCCGGTTCGAACTTCATCGGCGTCGGCATCAGGTTCGACCTGCGCTAGCGCCCTCCAAAGGCAAGCGCGCAGTCGCAGGTCTCAGGCGTTGAGCACCTTGCCATAGGCGTCGAGCACGGCCTCCTTCATCGTCTCCGACAGGGTCGGATGCGGGAAGATGGTGTGCATCAGCTCTTCCTCGGTGGTCTCGAGATTCATCGCGACGACGAAGCCCTGGATCAGCTCGGTGACCTCGGGCCCGACCATATGGGCGCCGAGCAACTTGCCGGTCTTGGCGTCGAAGATCGTCTTGACCATGCCCGAGTCCTCGCCGAGCGCCACCGCCTTGCCATTGGCGACGAAGTTGAAGCGGCCGACCTTGAGCTGGTGGCCGGCTTCCTTGGCCTTGGCCTCGGTCAGGCCGACGCTGGCGATCTGCGGGTGGCAATAGGTGCAGCCCGGGATCATCGCCTTGTCCATCGGGTGCGGGTGCAGGCCCTTGATCGCCTCGACGCAGATCACCGCCTCGTGCTCGGCCTTGTGCGCCAGCATCGGCGGGCCGGCGACGTCGCCGATCGCGTAGACGCCCTTCACATTGGTCCGGCAGAGCCCGTCGATCGCGATCACGCCGCGATCGAGCTTCACGCCGAGCGCCTCAAGCCCGAGATTCTCGACATTGGCGACGACGCCGACCGCCGAGATCATCCGCTCGGCGGTGATCGTCTGCTTGTTGCCCTTGTCGTCCTCGATATGGGCGGTGACGGAGTTCGCCCCCTTCTCGACCTTGGTGACCTTGGTCGAGGTCAGGATCTTCATGCCCTGCTTCTCGAAGGCCTTCCGCGCGAAGGCGCCGATCTCGGCATCCTCGACCGGGACGACCTGCGGCATCACCTCGACGACCGTCACCTCGGCGCCGAGCGTGCGATAGAACGAAGCGAACTCGATGCCGATCGCGCCCGAGCCCATCACCACCAGCGATTTCGGCATGGTCGGCGGCACCAGCGCCTCGAAATAGGTCCAGATCAGCTTGCCGTCGGGCTCCAGCCCCGGCAGCACGCGCGGGCGAGCGCCGGTCGCGACGATGATGTGGTCGGCGGTATAGGTGCCCTCGCCTTTGGCGCCCTTCGGCACTGGCCCCTGCGGCTGCATAGCCGGCTTCTTGGTCGGCGCGACAGTGATCGTGTTGGTCTTGGTGAGCTTGGCCTCGCCCCAGATCACGTCGACCTTGTTCTTCTTCATCAGAAACTGGACGCCGTTGTTCATCCGCACCGCGATGCCGCGCGAGCGCTTCACCACGGCTTCGAGATCGGCCTTGAACGTGCCTTCCAACGTCAGGCCGTAGTCCTTGGCGTGCTGGCCGTAGTGCAGGATCTCGGCCGAGCGCAGCAGCGCCTTGGTCGGGATGCAGCCCCAGTTCGAGCAGATGCCGGCGAGATGCTCGCGCTCGACGATCGCCGTCTTGAAGCCGAGCTGCGCCGCGCGGATCGCTGCGATGTAGCCGCCAGGGCCGGAACCGATGATGATGATGTCGTAATCAGCCATGAAAGGCACCTCGGCTCTTCCCTCCCATCTTTGGGAGGCGTTGACGTTGCGGGGCACTACCCCGGTAATTTCTCTTACGGACCGGTGATCCGCAGCGCCGGACCGCGGGCAGGCAGCGGCAGGCCGAGCAGCCCGTCGACGACCGGCGCGAGCGCCTGTCCGATGGCGCGGGTGTTCTCGGCATCGAGATGGATGCCGTCGGCACCGGTGACGCTCGCGACCGCCGCAGCATCGAAGAAATGGGCACCGATCTCGTCGGCGATCCGGCGATAATATTTCGCCAGCAAGGCCATCTTCTCCGGGGCGCCTTCCATGAAGAAGTTCGCCTCATGCTCGGGATCGTCGGGCATGCGCACCACCGGCGGCGAGACGATCAGCACTTCCGGCACCGGCATGCCAGGCTCGACCGGCGGGCGCTGCGCCACCTGCGCCAGCATCCGCATCGAACGGGCAACGTCATAGGGCGCCAGCGAATGCTGGCGCTGGCAGTCATTGGTGCCGAGCATCAGGATGACGAGGTCGAGCGGCGCATGGCACTCGATAAACAGCGGCAGCAGCGAGATACCGGAGCGATAGGGCCGCAGCGGGTCTTCCAATGCGATCCGCCGCCCGTTCAGCCCTTCCTCGATCACCGTCGCATAGCCGCCGAGCGCCTTTTCCAGCACGCGCGGCCAGCGCACATCGTCGCCATGTCGCTCCGGCCGGTTGGCGATGCGCCCCCAGGTTAGGGAATCGCCGAAGGCGAGGATGCGGGCCTGGCGGGTCATGGCTACCTCACACCAGCATCGCCATCGGCTTTTCGATATAGCCCTTGAAGGCCTGCAGCAGCTCGGCCCCGAGCGCGCCGTCGACGGCGCGGTGGTCGGTCGAGAGCGTCACCGACATCACGGTCGCGACCGCGAGCTGCCCGCCCTTGACCACGGCGCGCTGCTCGCCGGCCCCGACCGCCAGGATCGTTGCATGCGGCGGGTTGATCACCGCGGCGAAGTCCTTGACGCCGAACATGCCGAGATTGCTGACCGCCGACGTGCCGCCCTGGTATTCCTCGGGCTTCAACTTCCGGTTCTTGGCGCGGGCCGCGAGGTCCTTCATCTCGTTGGAGATCTGGGAGAGCGTCTTGTGGCAGGCGTCCCGGACGATCGGCGTGATCAGGCCACCCGGGATCGAAACCGCGACGCCGACATCGGCGTGCTTGTGCTTCAGCATCGCGCCGTCGGTCCAGGAGACGTTGGCGTCCGGCACGGCCCGTAGTGCCAGGGCGAGCGCCTTGATCACCATGTCGTTGACCGAGAGCTTGTAGGCCGGCTTGCCGTCCTTCTCCGGAGCGGCAGCATTGAGCTCGGCCCGCAGCTTCAACAGCGCATCGAGCTCGCAATCGACCGTCACGTAGAAATGCGGGATGGTCTGCTTCGCTTCGGTCAGGCGGCGCGCGATCGTCTTGCGCATGCCGTCATGCGGAATCTCCTCATAGGAGCCCGGCGCGAACAGCTTCTTGACCTGATCGTCCGACGGGCCGGAGGCGAGCGGCGCCGCGGCGGCTTTCGGCGCAGCAGCTGCCGGAGCGGCGGCCGCAGCCGGAGTGGCCTTCGCAGCACCGCCCTGCCTGGCGGCTTCGATGTCCTTCTCGACGATGCGGCCATGGGGCCCCGAGCCCTGGACCTTGCCGAGAT
>NZ_JAWDID010000023.1:0-89888 GCF_032464875.1 Allobosea rubneri | reverse complement strand
GGGATCGATCATGGAGACCTCCGAGGATCAGGGGAAAGGACCCCAAAATCCTCGGATGCAGCGCCTCACGGGCGAAATCTCAGTAATGACCGCGCCGCAGTGCCCCGCCGCGAGAGCGGCTTAGTCCTTTGGCGCGATGGAGTTGGATTTGACCCGGTTTTGTGGACGCCCTTGAAGTTATTTTCTGGAGTGTCCGATGCCACGTTTTCGATCCGCGTACCCGCCGGAGTTCCGGCGGCAGATGGTCGAGTTGGTTTGATCCGGGCGAACGCCTGAAGAGCTGTCGCGGGAATTCGAGCCAACAGCGCGATCCATCGCGAAACTGTGTCCGTCGGGCTGATTGCGACGCCTGCAAGCGCAGTGACGGTGCGACGACGGCCGAGCGCGAGGAACTAATCCGCCTGCGCCGTGAGAACCAGCGCCTGCGGCAGGAGCGCGATATCCTGTCAAAGGCGGCAGCCTGGTTCGCGCGGGAGAGCAAGGCGAACCCGAACGGATTTTCTTAGTTGTGAGCGCGCACCCGCCGTGTTCACGATCAAGACCATAGCCCGTGTCTTCAAGGTCTCCGCATCAGGCTATTATGCCTGGCGCGGCAGACCTGCCTCGGCACGGGCGACAGCCGACCTCGATCTCACCCGGAAGATCCGCACGATCCATGCGGCCTCGCGCAAAACCTATGGCGCACCGCGGATCCATGCCGAGCTCAAGGCCGAGGGAGTGGGCATGGCAAGAAGCGTGCGGCCTGCCTGATGGGCGAGCGGGCTCGTCGGCCCCAGCCGACGGCGAGGGATCACGACAACGAAGCGCGCGCCCGCGCATCGGCCGGCGAACGATCTGGTCCGGAGGAGGTTCGCTGCTTCGCGCGGCCCTTCGGGTCTTTGTCGAGAAGCCGACCGAACTGTGGGTGGCCGATATCACCTTCGTGCCCACGCTCGCCGGCTTCCTGTTCCTGGCCGTCGTCATGGATGCCTGGTCGCGCCGGATCGCCGTGTGGGCTTTCTCGGCCGATCTGAAGACCCGCGTCGTGCTCGATGTGCTCGACATGGCGCTCGCCGCCCGCAACCCGGAGAACGTCATCCACCATAGTGATCAGGGCTCGCAGTATACCTCGCTGGTCTTCGGCAACCGCTGTAAGGACGCCGGCGTCAGAGCCTCGACCGGTTCCGCCAGCGACGCCTACGACAATGCGATGTGCAAGAGCTTCTTCGCGACGCTAGAATGCGAACTGCTCGATCGGCATAGCTTCTGCTCGCACCGCGAAGCCCGAAGTTGGGCTGCCCGGTGAGCTGCTGCGCGTCGTTGATGGGATGGTCCTGTTCAGCAGCTTTTTGGGACGGAAGATTCGACTCCGATACGGAGGCGATCTTAGGCGCGATTGACAGGTAGGTTGCAGGGCGAATATTGCTGCCGGTAGCTCGAATGAGTGTCCGCGGCTCTTTGCGTAAAGAGTAATCTGGGGCTTGAATTGACGCGCATGATTACTCTTTGCCTGTCGATCGCATCTAACAGCTAGATCCATGCATCCCACAGTTGAGCGGATTCTGCGTCGCCGCGGTATTTCGGTGGCCGATTTCGATGCGGCGGTTACTGAAGCGCTTCGCCTGCTCGGCGACCAGCAGGCAATCAGCGCGCGCATGCAGATCGCGGCCGCTCTGGCTTCCCATCCCGGAGGGCGGCTCTGCGATGTCGGCGGGAGCACCTCGGCCTATCTCGTCGTGGCGCATGTTCTGGGCACGGCGGTGACCATCGTCGATACCCTGCCTTACCTCGATGACGATACCCAGGGCTTCCCGGAGGAGGTCAGGCGCCGGCTCAAGCTGTTCGACAAGCTCGGCATCGCGATTCAGCGCTCGGACGTGTTCCAGACGCCCCTGCCGCCCGCCAGCTTCGACGTCGCCGTCGCCTTCGAGACGATCGAGCATTTCGACCATTCGCCGAAGCCGGTCCTGACCGCAATGGTGGAGGCACTCGTGCCTGGTGGCCGCCTTTGTCTGTCGACGCCCAATATCGCCCGCATCGACATGCGGATGCGCCTGCTGCGCGGAAAGACCGTCCACGAATCCTTCCCGTCCTTCTTCCATGACGGCAATCCGTTCATCGGCCACCATCGCGAGTACACGCTCTCGGAGTTCCAGGCGCTGCCGGGCATGCTTGGGCTGGAGCCTCTCGACGTCTTCGCGGTGAACGCCGCCTATGAGAGCCGCAAGCCCAAGAACGCCGCGCAGCAGTTCCTGATCGGGCTGGAGGAGCGGCATGGTCTTGGCGACCGCCTGCTTCCGTCGACCTGGCGCAAGCATGTCTGGCTCGACGCGCACAAGCGGGCGTGATGTCTGCGCGGCGGGGGCTTTGCCTCCCCGCCTGCGTCCCACGCACTCCGCGCTTCAAGGCCGCGATGCGAGGTCCGCGGTCACGGTCGGTGGTCAGGCGAACATCATGACGCCGACCATGGCGATGACGACCAGCACGAGCCCGCTGACCAGCATCGGCACCAGCGTGCTGTCGCCTTCGGCGGGCAGCTGATTGGTCACCTTGATGGCCGTTGCGGGTGCATGCGGCGCGGCGAGAACTTCCTGTCGTGCTCGGTCGATCATCGTTCTGGCAGTCCTGAAAGTGCATTCGGACTGTCGATTTTTATGCCATAAAAGATGCATTGTAAATGATGCTTTTAATGCAAGGACCAAGCGCCCGGCGATGACCGCCGCGGCGCGGTCCCTTGCCGGTGCGGTCAGCCTGGCTCGCCGGCGATCACGCCCTTGCGAAAGAGGAAGCAGCCATAGGGCCGGGGGTCGCCGACCTGGACCACCGCGAAGCTCTTCTTTGCCGCCTCGTAGAAGGCGAAGCGCTCGATCCCGGCGAGCGGCTCCGGGCGGCCGAGCGCCCTGGCGAGCTCGTGCTCGACCTGGCGCTGGACCTCCGGCATAGCGGCGGCATCGTCGACGATCAGCATGCGCCTCGCCGGCTCCGGCTCGAAATCGTCGATCGGCAGCACGGAGAGGATGGCGCGGGCGGCGCGAGCCATGGTCAGGCCGGGCAGGCGGACCAGCCGCGCGCTCGTGGTCGCGCGCGCAATCGTTTCGGCCGGGTGATTGGCGTCGACGAGAGCGAGATCGTCGCCATGGCCCATTGCCGCGAGGACCCAGAGCAGGTCGGCGGAAAGGACCGGGTCGAGGTTTCTGAGCATCTCAGTTGCGTCCGCGCTGGGAGAGATAGAGCCGGCGGGCGTTGCCGCCGAGAATGGCTTCGCGCTGCCCGTCCGGCAGGGCGGCGAGCAGGGCGTCCGCGGCGCCGAACCACTGCGCATAGCTCGCCCGCAGCGTCACCACCGGCCAGTCGCTGCCCCAGATCAGGCGCTCGGGGCCGAAGGCGGCAAGCAGATGCGCGACGACCGGCTTCAGCGTTGCCAGCGTCCAGTCGGCGCGGGCCTCGGTCACCAGCCCCGAGAGCTTGCAGAAGACCTGCGGGTGTGCGGCGAGCGCCGTCATGCCCTCGCGCCAGGCGGTGAGGTCGCCGGTGACAAGGTTCGGCTTGGCGCCATGGTCGATCACGACGGAAAGCTCGGGGTGGCGCTCAAGCACCGCGAGCATCGGCGCGATATGGCGCGGCTTGAGCAGGGCGTCGAAGACGAGGCCCTGTTCCGCCATGGCTCGGAAGGCGGGCGCCAGGCCGGGGCGTGCCAGCCAGCGATCATCGGCGATGTCGTGCACCATGGGTCGCAGCCCGACGAGCAGGCGATTGCCGGCGAGCTCTGCGATGCGTTCCGCAGCATTGCCCGCGTCGAAATCGGCCCAGCCGACGACGCCGGCGACAAAGGGGGTATTTGCGGCAAGATCGAGCAGGAAGGCCGTCTCCGCCTCGGTCGGTGCGGCCTGGACCAGGATGGTGCGGCAGATGCCGTGGCGCGCCAGAAGCGGTTCGAGGTCGTCCGGGCCGAAATCGCGATGGATGACGCCAAGCGCCGGTGTCAGCCAGCCATAATCGCCGCGGGTGAGGCTCCAGAAATGCTGATGCGCGTCGATCCGCATGGCGTCACCCCGGAACCGGCACATCGGCGCCGAGCAGCCTTTCGGCCTTCAGCTCGCTCCAGAGTGCAGCTGGGATTGGAGCCGAAAGCGCGGCGATCTGGTCGGCGACCTCGGCCGGCGTGACCGCGCCCATCACCAGGCTTGAAACCGCGGGATGGCCGAGCGGAAATTGAAGGGCGGCGCGGCGCAAGGGCACGCCGTGGCGGGCGCAAATGGCCTCGATCGCGGCGACACGGGCGAGGATCTCGGGCGGGGCCGGGCGATAGTTATAGCGCGCGCCCGGCACCGGGCCGGTCGCCAGGATGCCGGAGTTGAAAACGCCGCCGAGCATCAGACCGATGCCCTTCTCCAAGGCGAGCGGCATGAAGGAGCCAAGCGCCGGCTGTTCCAAGAGAGAATAGCGCCCGGCGAGCAGCATGGCGTCGAAATCGCCGGCGCGGGCGAAGCGCTCGCACATCTCGGCCTCGTTGACGCCGACGCCGATCGCCTTCACAGCCCCCGCCGAGCGTAGCCTTTCGAGAGCGCGGTAGGCGCCGTCCATCGCTTCGGCGAAACGCGCCTCGATCCGCTCGGCACCGTGAGTCCAGACATCGACGTCGTGGATCAAGACGATGTCGAGACGATCGACGCCGAGGCGCAGCGCCGACTGCTCGAGCGAGCGCATCGCGCCATCATAGGAGTAGTCGAAGCGCAGGCCGTGCGGCAGGCCGCCGAGATAGCCCGAGCCGTCGCCGCGCCCAGCGAAGGGCTCCGCGACGCGGCCGACCTTGGTCGAGATGATGACGTCCTTGCGGCCGGAGCGGCGCAGGGCCGCGCCGATGCGATGCTCCGACAGGCCGTGCCCATAGAGCGGCGAGGTGTCGATCAGGCTGACGCCGGCTGCGAGTGCCGCCTCGACGGTCGCGATGGCGATCGCCTCGTCGAGACGGGCATAGAGATCGCCGAGCGGGGCGCCGCCGAAGCCGAGGGCGCTCGGCATCAGTCCGGAGCGGCCGAGCGGCCTTGAGGGGAGCGTCGAAACAGTCATGGGCGTGAGGCCGCCTGCTGGAGGTTCAACACTATGTGCACGCCAACATGTCAGCTTGCAACCGGCTTTGAACCGGACTAGCGTCGCCGCCTCGGCACGGGCCGGCCCTTTGCGGGCGCGGCCTGCCGGCATTGGATCAAAGGGCCCGGAGCGGCCTTCTCAAGTCCACAGGGAGGACGACCATGACCGACAGCATTCTGAAGCCGACACGGCGTGGCCTGCTGCGCGGCGCCGCTGCGCTGGGCGCCACCAGCGCGGTCGCCTCGCCGCTGGTGCTGCGCGAGGCGCACGCCCAGGCGGCGTTCAACTGGAAGCGCTTTTCCGGCCAGTCGATCGACGTGCTGCTGGTCAAGAATCCGCGCTCCGATCTGTTCCAGGCCGCCGAAAAGGAGTTCACCGAGCTCACCGGCATCAAGGTCTCGTCCGAGCAGGTGCCGGAGCAGCAGCAGCGCCAGAAGGCGGTGATCGAGTTCGCCTCGGGCAAGCCGAGCTTCGACGTCAGCGCGATCTCGCTGCATGTGCAGAAGCGCATGGCGGCCAAGGGCAAATGGTTCGCCGACCTCTCGCCCTTCATCAAGGACGCCTCGCTGACCTCGCCCGACTTCAACTTCGAGGATTTCGGCGCCGGTGCCGTGGCCTATGCCCGCCAGGCCGACGGGGCGCTCGATACGCTGCCCTATTTCGTCGACTACTGGATGGTCTACTACAACAAGGAGCTCTTCGACGCGAAGGGCGTCGCCTACCCGAAGACCATGGACGAGATGGCGGTCGCCGCCGCCAAGCTGCACGACCCGGCCAAGGGCGTCGCCGGCTTCGTCTCGCGCGGGCTGAAGAACGCCAACGTCCCGGTCTGGGCCTGCCTGCTGCTCGGCCAGGGCGTCGAGACCACCTCGGCCGACGGCAAGCTCCTGACCGACACGCCCGAGGCGATCTGGGCAGGCGAGCTCTACAAGAAGCTCAACAAGGACACCGGTCCGGTCGGCGCCGTCGGCTTCAACTGGAACGAATGCCAGACCACCTTCATGCAGGGCCGCGCCGCGATGTGGCTCGACGGCATCGGCTTCGCGACCCCGCTCGAGGATCCCTCGAAGTCGCGCATCGTCGGCAAGGTCGGCTATGGCGTCACCCCGCCGGGCCCCAAGGCGCATCATGCCGGCATGTTCGGCGACGGCATCGGTATCTCGCGTGGTTCCGCCAAGAAGGAAGCGGCCTGGCTCTACATCCAGTTCATCACCAACAAGGCCCAGCAGCTCGCCATGCTCAAGGCGGGCGCCGGCGCGCCGGCCCGCTCCTCCGCCTATCTCGACAAGGCGACGATCGAGTCCTCGAAATTCGGCAAGCAGTATTTCGACTGCCTGCTCAATTCGGCGAAGATCGCCCGCGCAGCGCTGCCGCAGATCGTCCCGGTCACCGAGTTCCGCGACGTCTTCGGGGTGGCGCTGACCAATGCGATCGGCGGCGCCGATGTTGCAGCCGAGCTGAAGAAGGCGACGGAGGCCTTCGCGCCGGTGCTGGCCAAGAGCGAGCAGGGCTGAGGGCAGTTCGACTGGCCGCGGGATGCGTCATGGTCGGGCTTGTCCCGACCATCCACGCCTCCCCTTAGGCAGGGCGATGTTCAAGACGCGGATGCTCGCCACAAGGGCGAGCATGACGGTGTGAGTTTCCAGAGCAAGTAATGACCAGCACCACCTTGCCAGCCAGTAGCCTGACGAGCCCGGCGCAAGCTCCGGCAGCGGACTCGCGGGATTTCACGCCGCGCTACTGGCTGTTCTCCCTGCCGGCGGTGCTGATCATCGCCAGCGTGATCGTCTTCCCCTGGCTGTTCACGCTCTACATGTCGACGCAGGACTGGAAGATCGGCGGCGGCCAGGAATTCGTCGGTCTGCAGAACTTCGTCGAGCTCGCCCGCGATCCGCGCTTCATCGAGTCGATGGGGCACACCTTCTATTATACGGTGCTCGCGGTCGTGCTGCCGATCCTGTTCGGCACGGCGGCGGCGCTGGTCTTCCATCGCGAATTCCCGTTCCGGGGCCTGCTGCGCACCATCTTCGTCATGCCGATGATGGCGACGCCGGTTGCGGTCGCGCTGGTCTGGACGATGATGTTTCATCCCCAGCTCGGTGTGCTGAACTACCTGCTCTCGCTGGTCGGCATCGGCCCGCAGGCCTGGGTCTATTCGCCGAACACGGTGATCCCGACCCTGATCCTGGTCGAGGTCTGGCACTGGACGCCACTTGTCATGCTGATCGTGCTCGGCGGATTGGCCGGTCTGCCGCGAGAACCCTATGAATCCGCGCTGATCGACGGCGCCAATGCCTGGCACATGTTCCGCCACATCACGCTGCCGCTGGTCTGGCCGTTCATCATGGTCGCGATCGTGATCCGCACCATCGACGCGCTGAAGGCCTTCGACACGATCTTCGTGATCACCCAGGGCGGGCCGGGGACGGCCTCCGAGACGCTCAACATCTTCCTCTATCTGCAGGCCTTCCAGTTCTACAAGATCGGCTACGCCTCGGCGGTCGTGGTGATCTTCTTCGTGATCATCATCATGCTGTCGCTGCTGCTGCTCTATGCGCGCCAGAAGTCGAAGTGGAACGCGTGATGAAGCGGCTCCTCTCGAAATTCGGCTTCTACGCCTCGGTCTTCGTGCTGGTCTCGCCGGCGGTGCTGGTCTTCCTCTGGATGATCTCGCTCTCGCTGAAGAACGAGCTCGACAACACCGCCTTCCCGCCGGTGTTCATCCCGAACCCGCCGACCTTCGCCAACTATCTCGACGTGTTCGAGAAGAACAATTTCGCGCTCTACCTGTGGAACTCTATCCTGGTGACGGGCGGCGCGGTGTTGGTCGGCCTCGCCGTCGGCGTGCCCGCCGGCTACGGCATCGCCCGCGGCAAGGCCCACAAATTCGCGATCCTGATCCTGGTCGCCCGGATGACGCCGGCGCTGTCCTATCTGATCCCGCTTTTCCTGCTGTTCCAGATCACCGGCCTCGTCGGCACCATCACTGCGCTGGTGATCACCCATCTCGTCATCACCATCCCGATCATCGTCTGGATCATGATCGGCTATTTCGAGAACGTGCCGATGGAGCTGGAGGACGCCGCCCGCATCGACGGTGCCACCACCTGGCAGGCCTTCCGCCATGTCGCGCTGCCTTTGGCCCGGCCGGGCATCGTCGTCGGCGGCATCCTCGCCTTCATCTTCTCCTGGAACAACTTCATCTTCTCGGTGGTGCTCGGCGGCAAGGCGAGCCGCACGCTGCCCTCGGCCGTCTACAACTCGCTGACCTTCGAGCAGATCTCCTGGGGGCCGCTCGCGGCTGCCGCTTTGCTCGTCACGCTTCCTGTCCTGCTGCTGACCGTCCTCGCCCAGCGCGAGATCGTCGCCGGCCTCTCCGCCGGAGGGCTGAAGGATGGCTGACATCGCCTGCCCAATCTCCCAGTCGCACATCTCACGGAAAGACGCTTCGCAATGGCTCTGAATCCCAACCGCTTCGGCCTCTCCTGCGCCATCACCACGCCGATGCGGGAGGGCGGCGCCGTCGACCTGCCGCGGCTCGTCCACCACGCCAAGCACGTTCTCGCCAATGGCTGCGACTCAGTCACGCTCTTCGGCACGACCGGAGAAGGCGCGGCGCTCGGCGCCCCGGCCCGCACCGCCATGCTCGGTGCTCTGGTCGGCGCCGGCATCGACCCGGCCAGGCAGATCTATGCCGGTGTCGCCGCCGCCTCGCTGCATGAGGCGGTCGACCAGGCGCAGACGGCGCTGAACATCGGCGCCAAGGGCCTGCTGGTCGCGCCGCCCTTCTATTTCAAGGGCGTCGGCGACGAAGGGCTCTATGCCTGGTTCTCGCAGTTCTTCGAGAAGCTCGGCGCCTCCGCCCGCAACACCATCCTCTACCACATCCCTTCGGTGACCGCGGTCGACATCTCGGTCGGGCTGGTCGAGCGGCTGAAGAAGGCCTTCCCGGGCGTCGTCACCGGCGTCAAGGATTCCTCTTGCGACTACCCGACGACCGAGGCTTTCCTGAAGGCGCATGGCGAGCTCGCCATCCTGGTCGGCGACGAGCGCCTGCTCGGCCGCGCCGTTCGTGCCGGCGCGCAGGGCTCGATCTGCGGCGTCGCCAATCTCGTGCCGCAGCTGCTGCGGCCGCTGGTCTATGAGGGCATCGAGAATCCGGTCGTGAACGCGCTGGTCGACGAGATCTGTTCCTACCCGGTGTTGCCGGCGGTTAAGGCGCTGGTCGGCCATCTGCATGGCGATGCCGGCTATGGCGCGATGCGGGCACCGCTGACGGCGCTCGACGAGAGCCAGCGCAAGCGGCTGTTCGCGGCCTTCGACCAGATCACACGCGCCAAGGCGGCCTAGAGCGTGTTCCGCAAAAGTGGGGACCACTTTCGCGATGAGAACATGCTCCAACTTGGTTTGGCGCGAATTCTCATCGTTCGGCCGATTTTGGCTGAACGGAAAGCGCGCTGAAAGGGGAGATGATGAGCCAGTCCGAGCCGGAGCGCGAAGGCGAGCCTCTGAAGCTCAGGGAGCGGGCCTATGCCAGCTTCACCGAGCGGCTGCTCGCCCGCGAGATCAAGCCGGGCCAGTTCGTCACCCAGCGCGAGCTCGTCGCGATGACGGGCTTCCCGCTCGGCGCCATTCGCGAGCTCATCCCGCGGCTGGAGGCCGAAGGGCTGATCAAGACCGTGCCGCAGCGCGGCATGCAGGTCGCCCATGTCGACCTCAACCTGATCCGCAACGCCTTCCAGTTCCGGCTCTTCCTCGAGAAGGAGGCGACGGCGGCCTATGCCCGCAATGCCAGCGACGCGGAGATCGCCGAGCAGCGCGAGCGGCACGAGGCGATCGTGCGGCGCGCCGAGGCCGGCGAGGAAGGTCAGGCGCTGATCGAGGAGGCGGAGGATGTCGACCGGCTGATGCACGAGGCGATCATCGATCACCTCGACAACGACATCGTCAGCCAGGCCTTCCGCGTCACCTGGCTGAAGATCAGGCTGATCCGGCAATACGAGACGCGCATCCACAACAGCATCATCGTGCCGGTGATGCAGGATCATCTGAAGATCATCGCCGCGATCGAAACGCGCGATCCGGAGGCGGCCGCCGCGGCGATGAGCGAGCACATCAACAACGCCCGGACCCGGGCGATGAGCTACTGAAACGCATAATCGAGCCGGAAACCGGCCGTTTCGAGGGAGAAGACCAAGGCGCTCGATCTCCAAACCCTCATCCTGAGGAGCCGCGAAAGCGGCGTCTCGAAGGATGCTCCAGGAAGCTCCGGAACCAGCTGGAGCATCCTTCGAGACGCGATCTCAAGATCGCTCCTCAGGATGAGGGAGTGGAGGGAAGCGCCGGCGTCACACAGGGAGGAGGACAATCATGACGAAGCTGACCAAGCGTGCCTTTCTCGCCGGCTCGGCTGCCGCCGGTGCGGCGATCGCGATGCCGACCGTGCTGCGGGCGCAGGCGACCGTGCTGCGCTGGGGCGAGATGCTGCCGACCACCCATCCGCAGGTGCAGATGGTCGACCGGATCGCCAAGGAGGTGAAGGAGAAGACCTCCGGCCGTGTCGACATCCAGTCCTTTCCGGCCGGCCAGCTCGGCTCCGGCAAGGACATGATGGAATCGGTCGCCTCCGGCGCGCTGACCATGACGACGGACGGCGCCGCCGCGCTCGGCTCCTTCCTGCCGCAGCTCTCGGTGGTCGAGGCGCCCTATCTCTGGCGCGACCCGGCGCATATGGCCAAGGTCGCCAAGGCACCGGTCTTCGCCCAGATGAACGACGAGCTCGCCAAGAAGCGCGGCATGCGCATGGCGGCTGTGACCTATTACGGCAAGCGCCATCTCACCACAGGTTCCAAGGCGGTGAAGAGCGTTGCCGATTGTGCCGGCCTCAAGCTGCGGGTGCCGCCGGTCGACACCTTCCGCGCCATGGTCGAGGCCTGGGGCGCCAAAGCGACGCCGGTCAACTTCAACGAACTCTACCTGGCGTTGAGCCAGGGCGCGGTCGACGGCCAGGAGAACCCGCTGCCGACCATCCACAGCGCCAAACTGCAGGAGGTGCAGAAGCATCTGATCTTGACCGGGCACATCATCACGCCGCGGTTGATCATCGTGAACCAGGACTTCTGGAAGGGGCTGAAAGATGCCGACCGGACGATCCTGGAGGCGGCGATCGCCAATGGCGTCGCCTGGCAGGACGCCGAGCTGGCGAGCCAGGAGGGCAGCCTCGTCGCGACGCTGAAGGCGGCCGGGATGAGCGTCACCGAGCCGGACCTGGAGAGCTTCAGCAAGCCGGTGCTGGCGAGCCTGCCCAAGCAGTTCGAAAGCAAATGGGGCAAGGGCACCTGGGACGCGCTCGCGGCGCTGTGACGGGCGCTTCGACAGTCGTGATAGGCGCGGGGAACCGTTCTCCCGTGTGGGAGAAGGGCAGGGATGAGGGCCTGCCCTACCCGCAGAAGGCGCAACGGCGCAACCTCGCCTCAATGATCGGCGGCGATCCCTCACCCCTACCCCTCTCCCATCCGGGAGAGGGGGGCCCGCGCCCCGATGATGGACGCTCATGAAACCTCTCGTCGCCTTCACCGACCGCCTGGTCCGCGCCGCTGCAGTCGGCCTCCTGCTCGCGCTGCTCGTCGCGGTTCTCCTCGGCGTCCTCTCGCGCCAGCTCAACGCCCCGCTCGCCTGGACCGACGAGCTGGCGCAGTACCTCCTCGTCTGGACCGGCTTCGTTGGCTGGATCATCGCGGCGAGGCGGCGCTCGCATATTCGCATCACCGTCTTCGCCGACCTGCTGCCGAAGCCGGCCGGGCAGCTGCTGGAGATCGTGACGCAAGCCGCGATCATTCTCTTCGCGGCAATCCTGATCCGCTATTCCTTCGGGCTGATCGAGCGGACCTGGGATGTCGAATCGATCGCGCTGCCGGTGTCGAGTGCGGCGCTCTACGTGGTGATGCCGCTCGCGGGTCTCGCCCTCATCCTCCAGGCGCTGGCCGAGATCGGCGATGTGCTCGCTGGCCGTAAGGTCGAAACCGCCGAGCCAGGGACGCAGCCGCTATGAGCACCCTGATGCTGCAGATCCTGCCGGTCTGGTTCATCGCCCTGCTGATGGGCGTGCCGCTCTTCGTCTCGATGGGGCTGGCGGCGATCGCCTTCGCCTTCTTCGGCGGCTTCCCGCTCGGGATCGTCCCGCAGAAGATCGCGCAGTCGGCCAACTCATTCCCGTTGCTGGCGGCGCCGCTGTTCATCCTGATGGGCAACATCATGAATTCGGCGGGGATCACCGACCGGATCTTCGCCTTCGCCACGGCCTGCGTCGGCTGGCTGCGCGGCGGGCTCTGCCACGCCAACATCCTCGCCAGCGTGATCTTCGCGGGAATGTCAGGCTCGGCGGTGGCCGATGCCGGCGGCGTCGGCACGCTCGAGATCAAGGCGATGCAGGACGAGGGCTACGATCCCGAGACGGCGGCGGCGATCACGGCGGCCTCGGCGACGATCGGGCCGATCATCCCGCCCTCGCTGCCGATGGTGATCTATGGCGTCAGCGCCGACGTCTCGATCGGCGGGCTCTTCCTCGCTGGCGTCATCCCGGGCCTGCTGATGGCCGGCGCGCTGATGGCGATGGTGGTCTATGTCGCCAAAAAGCGTGACCTGCCGCGCCATCCCTTCCCCGGTGCCGCCCAGCTCTGGGTCGCCTACAAGGAGGCGCATTGGGCGCTGATGACGCCGGTCATCCTGTTCGGCGGGATGATGGCCGGCATCTTCACGCCGACCGAGGCGGCTGCGGTCGCGACAGCCTACGCGATCGTGCTCGGCCTCTTCGTCTACAGAAGTTTCTCGCTGAACGACCTGCCGGAGCTGGTCGTGCAAACGGTCGAGACCACCGGCGTGGTGCTGGCGCTGGTGATGACCGCGGCAGCCCTCGGCTGGTGCCTGTCGATCTCGCGCATCCCGCAGACGGTCGGGCCGATGCTGGTCGACCTCGCCGGCAATCCGCTGATCTTCCTGCTGATCGTCAACCTGCTGCTGCTCTTCGTCGGCTGCTTCATGGAAGCGCTGGCGGCGATGCTGATCCTGATCCCGATTCTGACGCCGGCTGCGGCGCAGTTCGGCATCGATCCGATCCAGTTCGGCCTGATCTTCGTGCTCAACCTGATGATCGGCACGATCACACCGCCCGTCGGCGTGGTGCTCTTCGTCACCTCGAAGATCGCCAAGATCAGTTTCGAGGCGATGTCGCGCGCGATCGTGCCGTGGCTTCTGCCCTTGCTCGCCGTGCTCGCCGCGATCACGCTCTGGCCGCCATTGACGACCTGGTTGCCGAATCTCGTCCTCGGCAAGTGAACGCACCGCAGCGCCCGGCGGCATGCCGGGCGCCTGTGCACTTGCGGCGCCCCGAAAGATCGATTCTTCTCAAAGCCGTCGCAGCGCCACGCAGAGGGCGCGACGAGAGAGCGGGAGGAGACGGGTTTGCAGTTGCAGGAAGCCGCCTATCTGGCCGGGTTGCACGCGCTCTGGGACAAGGCCTGGCCGCCCGAGCTGCCGCGAAAGCCGCATTATCCGCTCGGCGAGATCGCGATCAGCGAGCATCTCAGGGAATGGGCGCGGCGCCAGCCGGAAAAGCCTGCCTGCATCTTTTACGGTACCGAGATCAGCTATGCCGAGCTCGACCGGCTGAGCGACCGTTTCGCCGTGCTGCTTACCGAGCATGGCGTGCGCCGCGGCGACCGGATCGCGGTCTTCCTGCCGAACTGCCCGCAATTCATGATCGCCTTCTTCGGCATCCTGAAGCTCGGATGCGTCCACGTGCCGGTGAACCCGCTCTTCCGCGAGGCCGAGCTCGCCTATGAGCTCAACGACACCGCGGCCGAAGTCGTCATCTGCCTGGACGCGCTGCTGCCGGTGCTGCGCAAGGTCCGCCGCGAAACCTCGGTGAAGACGGTGTTCGTCACCGGCTTTGCCGATTTCATGCCGGCCGAGCCCAGCTTCCCGGCGCCTTCCGCCGTGCTGCAGCCGCGTCTACCGGCCGGGGAGGGCGAGAGCGAGCTGATGCCGGCGCTGGCGGCGGCTCTCGGCCCGGTGCCGGAGATCGTTCCCGATCTCGAGGCGGTCGCGGCGCTGAACTATACCGGCGGCACCACCGGCATGCCGAAGGGCTGCGTTCATACGCAGGGCGACATGCTCTACACTGCCGCGACCTCGCTCGCGACCAGCTTCGCGCTGACGCCGGACGATGTCGTCGTCAACTTCGTGCCGATCTTCTGGATCGCCGGCGAGGATACCGGGCTGCTCTTCCCGATCGTCGCGGGAGCGACAGTCGTGCTGATGGCGCGCTGGGATCCGGTCGGCTTCATGGCGGCGGTCGAGCGCTACCAAGCGAGCTTTTCCTATCTGCTCGTCGACAACACGGTCGAGGTGCTCCAGCACGAGCGCGTGCGCGATTTCGACCTGACATCGCTGAAGCGGGTGCGGGTCTCCTCCTTCGTCAAGAAGCTCAATCCGGAGTTCCGCCGACGCTGGCGCGAGCTCACTGGCGGCACCATGGTCGAGGCCGCCTGGGGCATGACCGAGACGCACACCATGGATTCCTTCAGCGTCGGCATGCAGCAGGACGATTTCGATCTTCTCTCGCAGCCGGTCTTCGTCGGGCTGCCGCAGGCCGGGACCGAGTTCAAGATCTGCGATTTCGAGACCGGTGCGCTGAAGCCGCTTGGCGAGGAAGGCGAAATCTGCATGCGCTCGCCCTCGCTGATGAAGGGCTACTGGAACAAGCCGGAGGCCACCGCCGAGGCGATCCGCGGCGGCTTCCTGCACACCGGCGATATCGGCGTGATCGACACCGAGGGCTATCTGCACTTCCTTGGACGGCGCAAAGAGATGCTCAAGGTCAAGGGCATGAGCGTCTTCCCGGCCGAGATCGAGGCGCTGCTCGGCCAGCATCCGGCGATCGCCGGTTCCGGCGTGATCGGCCGCGAGGATGCCGAACGCGGCCAGGTGCCGGTCGCCTATATCTGCCTCAACCCGGCGGCCGCCGAGCAGCCGGACGAGGCTGCGCTGACCGCCTGGTGCAAGGCGCGGATGGCCGCCTACAAGGTGCCGGAGATCCGCATCGTCCCCGCTCTGCCGATGACCGCGACCGGCAAGGTCAAGAAGGAGGAGCTGCGCACGCTGTGAATGCGTGGCAGCCCTTCGCCGACGGCCGATGACCACGGCCGGCGGCCATGCCACCTTGGCCGCGAGATCGTCCGGAGAGACCGAGCATGACCGTCGCACCGCGCCGCGCCGAAGCCTATCGCACGCAGAACTGGAAGCTGGAGAAGCCGGCGGCGCGCGGGCGTGGCGGCATCGTCGTCTCGCAGAATCATGAGGCCGCTGCCGCCGGTGCCGCGATCCTCGAAGCCGGCGGCAACGCCGCCGATGCCGCGGTCGCGACGGCCTTTGCGCTGGCCGCGGTCGAGCCCTGGAACAGCGGCCTCGGCGGCATCGGCTTCGGCGTCGTGCTGAAGGCCGGCGAGAGCAAGGCTGAGGTCGTCGATTTCGGTCCCGTCGCCCCGCGCCGCGCCGATCCGGCCGATTATCCGCTGACCGGCGAGATGAAACTCGATTTCTTCGCCTGGCCGGGCGTGGTCGGCGACCGCAACATCCACGGGCCGCTCTCCTTCTGCATCCCCTCCTCGGTCGCCGGCTACAAGACGCTGAAGGAGCGTTTTGGCACGACGATGCCGGTCTCCGAACTGCTCCAGCCGGCGATCGCGCTCGCAAGGCGCGGTCTCGCGCTGGACTGGTACACGACGTTGAAGATCGCCTCATCGGCCTCGGTGCTGCGGCTCTATGAGGAGAGCGCCCGGATCTACCTGCCGGACGGTCTGCCGCCGGTCCCGCCCTATCAGGGCGTGCCGGGCTTCAGGCCGCTCGGCAATCTCGCGGCGACGCTGGAGCAGCTGGCCAAGGCCGGTCTCGACGATTTCTATCGTGGCGAGCTGGCGGGACGGCTTGCCGCCGATACTGCGGCAGCCGGCGGCGTCGTCGATGCGCAGGACCTCGCCGATTGCGTCGCCAGCGTGCGGGAGGCGCCGGTGATCGACTGGCGCGGGACGCATCGCATCCACACCGCCGGCGGGCTGACGGCGGCGCCGACCCTGCAGGCGGTGATCGAGGGGATGGCGAAGAGCAGGCCCGCAGCGGGCGGGCCCGATGCCGCCTGGTTCGCCAGGCTCGCGCAGGTGATGCGCGAGGCCTATTCGAGCCGGCTCGAAGGCCTCGGCGCGGCGCAAGCTGCGAAGGAGCCTGGCGAGACCTGCACCACCCATCTCACCGTGGTCGATCGCGAGGGCAATCTCGTCGCCCTGACCACGACGCTGCTGTCTTCCATGGGCAGCCGCTATGTCCTGCCCGAGACCGGCGTGCTGATGAACAACGGCATGATGTGGTTCGATCCGCGCCCGGGCAGCGCCAATGCGATCGCGCCGGGTGCGCGGCCCTTGTGCAATATGTGCCCGGTCGTGGTGACACCGGCCGATGGCGGCTGGCCGCGCCATGCCGCCGGCGCCTCGGGCGGTCGGCGCATCCTCGCCAGCGTCTACCAGACGCTCGCCTTCACCCTGGATTGCGGGATGAGCCTCGAGGAGGCGGCGCATCAGCCGCGCATCGACGTCTCCGGTCCGGACGGGGCCAGCGCCGATGCCCGCCTGCCGGAGGAGACGCTGGACGCGCTCGCGGCCGCGGGGCCGCTGACCGTGGTCGAGCACGGCGTGCTGCCGCTGAACTTCGCCTGCCCGAATATCATCAGGGCGGAGAAGGGCGCAGCGGAAGGGATCAGCGACGCTGCCTCGCCCTGGTCGGCGGCGGTGGCGGCTAAGTAGGGCGCGAGAACCACGACGCAAAACCCCTCTCCTGGAAGGAGAGGGGTAGGGGTGAGGTGTTCGGAGCGGAAACGCTGGCCTGAAGCCGAGCGCGTGGCGAGGGTGGGGCGGAACTAGTCAAACGGCCACACCTCACCCTGCCCTCTCCTTACAGCAGAGGGGTCCCCGCGCCTTACCCGCACGAGATTCTCGGGTCAGCGCTGTGCGCCGCCCGAGAATGACGGTGGGGCCTCAAACCCGCTTGAGCCCCCAGGGATAGGGCGCCGAGCCCGGCAGCATGCCGGTCAGGTCCTTGCGGTAGGCCGTCTTGATGACGAACTGGCCGAGCGGGATAGTGGCGCATTCCTCGAGTGCGAGCCGGCCCAGTGTGACGGCCGCCTTCTTCTGCGCGGCCTCGTCCGGCGCATAGAGCCATTCTTCGGCCAGTTCCTCGGCCTTGGCATTGGTCCACCAGCCGAACCAGCCCTTCTCGCCCGGACCGCGGACGAGATTGGAGAGCGCTGGGTTGCCCCAGCCGACCGCCGCGCCGGTGGTGTGGAAGATGCTCCAGCCGCCCTTCTCGACCGGCTCGCGGCTGTTGCGGCGCTGGATCACCGTGCCCCAGTCGCTCGCCGCCATCTCGACATTCATGCCCATCGACTTCAGCAGCTCGTAGGTGACGTCGCCGAGCGGGCCGATATCGGGGAAGTCGGTCGGGTTGATGATGACGACCTTCTCGCCCTTGTAGCCGGACTCCTTCAGCGCCGCCTTGGCCTTGTCGAGGCTCTGCGGCATCAGGTCCTCGAGCTCGCCTGTGTAGTAGGGCGTGCCGCGCCACCACAGGTTCCGGCAGATCTGCCAGGCGGTGGTGTCGTCGCCTTGGGAGGCCCGCATATAGTCTTCCTGATTGACGCCCATGCGGACGGCGGCGCGGACCTTGGGATTGTTGAAGGGCGGCTGCAGATGGTTCAGCCGCATGATCGAGCCTCGGCCGTTCTTGTCGATGACCTCGCGGGTGACGTCCGGGCTCCGCGCGAGCAGTGGCTGGAGGTCGGCGAGCGGGCGCTCCCACCAGTCGATCTCGCCCTTGGTCAGGGCAGCGGCGGCGGTCGCGGGGTCGGGCAGGATCGGCCATTCGATGCGCTTGAAATGCGCGACCTTGCCGCCGGCATTGCGGCTCGGGGGCTCGCTGCGCGGCTTGTAGGCCTCGTTCTTCTCGTAGACCACGCGGCTGCCGGTGACGTACTCGGCGGCGATGAACTTGTAGGGACCGGAGCCGGTCATCTCGGTGACCTGCTTGGTGGCGTCGGTCTGCGCCAGGCGCTCGGGCATGATGAAGGGCGGATTGTCGGCTTTGGCGAGGCAGTCCAGCATCATCGGGAAGGGCCGGGTCAGCTTGATCTCGATGGTCCGCTCGTCGGGTGCGCCCCAGGCCTCGACGGCCTTGATCAGGAGCTGGCCATAGGGATCGCGCTGGCACCAGCGCTTCAGGCTCTGGATGCAGTCGGCCGGGCGGACGGGCTGGCCGTCATGAAAGGCGAGCCCCTCGCGCAGCTTGATCTTCCAGACCTTGCCGTCGGCCGAGATCTCATGGCCCTCGGCCATTTGCGGCTGCGGCTTCAGATCGAGATCGCCGCCATAGAGCGTGTCGAAGACGTAATAGCCATGGTTGTTGGTGACGGTCGCCGTCGTCCAGATCGGGTCGAGCGAGGTGAGGTTGGCCTGCGGCGCCATCTTCATCACGGTGGCGTTCGCCGCTTGAGCGAATGCGCCCCGTGTCATGGCTGGAGCGAACAGGGCGGCGGCTGCCGTGCCCTGCAGAAACTGACGGCGTTTCATATGGTCTCTCCCCTTTTATGATTGGTCTAACAGTCGATGAAACTTGTCTCTCTGCTCTTTGTGGAATGGGACGGGGCTGATGCCTCCTAGTCGAAGCCGAGAAAATTCGGGCTGTCTGCGAGCTTCGGCGCGACCTTCAGCCTGGTGATGTCCGGCACCGGGCGCGCCGTGAGCGGATCGCCCGCCAAGAGTGACTCGAGCGCTGCCGCAACGGCAAGCACCTTGGCGTCGCCGCCGCGCGGGCCGACGATCTGCAGGCCGAAGGGCATGCCGTTGCGGTCGAGCCCGACCGGCAGCGAGATCGCTGGGTGGCCGACGATGGTCACCGCATACGCCATGGCGAGCCAGTGGAAGTAGGTCCGCGTCGGTTTGCCGTCGATCTCGGCGGGATAGAGCTCCGACCAGGGGCGCGGCGACAGCGTCATCGCCGGCGACAGGATGACGTCGTAATCGGTGAAGAAGCGCTGCCAGGCATTGTAGATCACGGTCTGCTGCTTCAGCGCCCGGGTGATGTCGAGCGGGCCATAGCGCAGGCCCTCCTCGACATTGGCGCGGACATTGGGGCCGACCTTTTCCGGCGTGTCGCGCACCCGCTCATATTGCCCGGCGAGGAAGTTGACGGCGCGCAGCACCTCGAAGCTCTCATCGGTGCCGGCGCAATCCGGCGTCGCCTCGTCGGCGCGGGCGAAGACGCTGCTGAAGCGTCCGACTTTATCGGCGAAAACCTCGCGGATGTGCTTCTCGGTGGGTGCGAAGCCGAAATCGGGAGTGATCGCCACCTTGAGCGAGGCAAGGTCGGAGGTTTGCGGCCGGGCGAAATCCTCGGGCCGGCGGACTGTGCTGCCATGGATCGTCGTCGCCAGCGGATCGCAGGCGTCGTCGCCGACCATGGTCGAGAGCAGCAGGCAGAGATCGGGAACGGTGCGCGCCATCGGACCGAGCACCGAGAGCGGATTCCAGCCGAGCGCTCGCTTGTCGCTCGGCACCAGCCCGGGCGAGGGGCGGAAGCCGACGATGCCGTTGAAGGCGGCCGGGTTGCGCAGCGAGCCGCCGGTGTCCGAGCCGGTGGCGATCGGCACCATATTGGTCGCGAGCGCGACGCCCGAGCCGCCGGAAGAGCCGGCCGCCGAGCGCGAGGGATCGAAGGGATTGCCGGTGACGCCGTAGACGGCGTTGCGGGTATTGGCGCCGGCGCCCCATTCGGGCGTGTTGGTCTTGCCGACGATGACGGCGCCGGCCTGGCGGACGGAGGCGACGATCAGCTGGTCCTTCGCGGGCACATGCTCGGCGAAGAGCGGGCTGCCATAGGTGGTGCGCAGGCCTGCGACGTCTTCCAGATCCTTGATGCCGATCGGCAGGCCGTGCAGGGCCGGCAGAGTATCGCCGCGCATGGTTGCCGCATCGGCGGCCTTCGCCGTGGCACGGGCGCGCTCGTCGTCGCGTGCCACCATGGCGTTGACGGCGGGGTCGACGGCGTCGATTTGGGCGAGGCAGCTTTCGAGCAGCTCGCTGGCCGAGAGCTTCTTCTCGCCGATCAGGCGGCGGGCGGTGACGGCATCGAGATCGCAGGGTTCGGTCACGGCGGCAGGCTCCGGCAGTCAGGGCGGGCCCGTCGCGGCCCGTCCTGCCAGTCGAAGCGGCCAGCGCCGCTACGTCAACCCTCGCCGGGTTGTGCCCCGGCCTGCGTTCGCCTCAGATGTGCAAGGCGTGGCCGAGCGCCTTCAGCGCCGATTCCTGGAAGGCTTCGCCCAGGGTCGGATGGGCGTGGATCGTGCCGGCGATGTCCTCCAGCCTCGCGCCCATCTCGATGGCGAGGCCGAAGGCGGCGGAAAGCTCAGAGACGCCTTGTCCGACAGCCTGGATGCCGAGGACGAGATGGTTGTCCGCGCGGGCGACGACGCGCACGAAACCGGCCTCGCCATGGCGGGTCATGGCGCGGCCATTGGCCTGGAAGGGGAACTGGCCGAGCTTGGTCTCGAAGCCGGCGGCCTTGGCCTCCACCGGCGAGAGGCCGGCCGAGACGATCTCGGGATCGGTGAAGCAGATCGCCGGGATGCAGGTCTTGTCCCAGATCCGCGGCTCGCCGGCGACGATCTCAGCGACCATCTCGCCCTGTGCCATGGCGCGATGAGCCAGCATCGGCTCGCCGGTGACGTCGCCGATGGCGTAGATGCCGCGCATCGAGGTCTCGCAGCGCTCGCCGATGCGGATGAAGCGACCGTCCATGTCGAGCACGAGTTCGTCGAGGCCGAGCTTAGCCGTCGCAGGCGCACGGCCGACCGTGACCAGGATCTTGTCGGCCTGGAGCTCGCGCTCCTTGCCGTCGGCTGTCTCGATGCGCAGGCCGTCGCCTTTGGCGGTCGGGCCGAGCGCCTTGGCGCTGGTCAGGACCTCGACGCCGAGCGCCGAGAGACTCTTGGCGACTGGCGCGGTCAGTTCGGCATCGTAGAGCGGCAGGATCTTGTCCTGCGCCTCGACCACGGTGACCTTGGCGCCGAGCTTGGCGAAGGCGGTGCCGAGTTCGAGACCGATATAGCCGCCGCCGACCACGACGAGGCGCTTCGGCAATTCGGACAGCGCCAGCGCGCCGGTCGAGGAGATGACGTTGCCGCCGAAGGGCAGGAAGGGCAGCTCGACCGGGACCGAGCCGGTCGCGATCACGATGGTCTCGGCCTTGATCACCTTCGGGCCGGTCTCGGTCTCGACCGCCACGGTCTTGCCGTCGCGAAAGCGTGCCTGACCGTGGACGATCTTGACCTTGGCCTTGCGCAGGAGCGCGGCGACGCCGTTGTTGAGGCGCTGGACGATGCCGTCCTTCCAGGCGACGGCCTGCTTCAGGTCGAGCTTCGGCTCGGCGGCGGTCAGGCCGAAAGGCGTCTTGCCGGCGGCGGCATGGGCCGCCTTCTCGAACTCCTCGGCGACATGGATCATCGCCTTGGAGGGGATGCAGCCGACATTGAGGCAGGTACCGCCGAGCTTGGTGCTCTCGACGATGACGGTGTCGATGCCGAGCTGGCCGGCACGGATGGCGCAGACATAGCCGCCCGGGCCGGCGCCGATGACGAGGAGCTTGCAGGTGATTTCGGTCATGGCTCGCTCCCGCCGCTCACAGGTCCACGAACAGCGTCGCGGGGGTTTCCAGCAACTGCTTGAGGCGCTGCACGAAGACGGCGGCGTCCCAGCCGTCGACGACGCGGTGATCGAAGCTGGAGGAGAGGTTCATCATCTTGCGCGGCACGAAAGTGGCGCCGTCCCAGACCGGGCGCACCACCATCTTGTTGACGCCGACGATCGCGACCTCGGGATGGTTGATCACCGGCGTGGTGGCGATGCCGCCCAGCGCGCCGAGAGAGGTGATGGTGATGGTCGAGCCGGTGAGCTCGTCGCGCGTCGCGGTGCCGTCGCGGGCGCGTTCGGCGAGGCGCGACAATTCGAGGGCGCAGCCCCAGAGGTCGCGCGCCTCGGCGTGCTTGACCACCGGCACGATCAGGCCCGACGGCGTCTGCGTCGCGATGCCGATGTCGATGCCGGCATGCTGGCGCACGATCCCGGCTTCGTCGTCATAGAGCGCGTTCAGCGCCGGTTGCTCGGCGAGCGCCTTGACCATGGCCCGCATCAGGAAGGGCAAGAGGGTCAGCTTCGGCCGCTCGGCGGTCGGCTTCTTGTTGAGCGCGGCGCGCAGGTCTTCGAGGGCGGAGACGTCGACTTCTTCGACAATCGTGATGTGCGGGATGCGCGACTTGGACAGCGCCATCTTCTCGGCGATGCGACGGCGCAAGCCCACGACCTTGACCTCGGTCACCGCCGTCCTGGCGACGAGCCCGCCCTTAGCCGGGGCCTCGGGGCCGTGCTGGATGAAGGCGTCGATATCCTCGTGGGTGATGCGCCCGGCCGGGCCGGAGCCCTGGACCTGGCGCAAATCGACGCCGGCCTCGCGCGCCTTCAGCCTGACGGCCGGCGACGCCAGCGGCTTCTCGCCGGCGGCGCGGCGCGGGGCGGCTGCGGCGACGGGCGCCGGTCGGGCCGGAGCGGGCGCGGGCTTGGGCGTGGGCATCTGCTTGGGAGCAGGTTCGGGAGTCGCGGCCGGCGCAGCTTGGGCCGCCGCTGCGGGCTTTGTCTTCTGCGGCTCGGCCGGCGCTTCGGCCTCGGCCGGCTCCTCGGCCGCCGCGCCGTCGCCGGCGACCTTCAGCTTGACCAGTGCCGAGCCGATCGCGACGGTGTCGCCGATCTCGGCGCCGACCCAGGTGACCTCGCCCTCGACGGGAGAGGGGATCTCGACGGTCGCCTTGTCGGTCATCACGGCGGCGATGAGGTCGTCCTCGCGGACGATGTCGCCGACCTTGACGTGCCACTCGACCAGCTCGGCCTCGGCGATGCCTTCGCCGACATCCGGCAGCTTGATGATGCGCTCGGCCATCAGCGGCTCTCCATGATCTCGCGCAGCGCGGCGCCGACGCGGGCGGGGCCGGGGAAATAGGCCCATTCCTGTGCGTGCGGATAGGGCGTGTCCCAGCCGGTGACGCGCATGATCGGCGCTTCCAGATGGTAGAAGCAGTGCTGCTGCACGAGAGCGGCCAGCTCCGCACCAAAGCCCGAGGTCAGCGTCGCCTCGTGCAGGACGATGCAGCGCCCGGTCTTCGAGACGGAGGCGACGATCGCGTCGAGATCGAGCGGCAGCAGGGTGCGCAGGTCGATGATCTCGGCGTCGATGCCGGTCTCCTCGGCGGCAGCCTGCGCGACATGCACCATGGTGCCGTAGGTCACGATGGTGACGGCCGCGCCTTCGCGGCGGATCGCGGCCTTGCCGAGCGGGATGGTGTAGTGGCCTTCCTCGACCTCGCCGAGCTCATGCTTCGACCAGGGCGTGACCGGGCGGTCGTGATGGCCGTCGAACGGGCCGTTATAGAGCCGCTTCGGTTCGAGGAAGATCACCGGATCCGGATCCTCGATCGCCGCGATCAGCAGGCCCTTGGCGTCGCGCGGATTGGACGGCACCACCGTCTTCAGGCCGGAGACGTGGGTGAACAGGGCCTCGGGGCTCTGGCTGTGGGTCTGGCCGCCGAAGATGCCGCCGCCGGTCGGCATGCGGATCACCATCGGGCAGGTGAAGTCGCCGGCCGAGCGGTAGCGCAGGCGCGCCGCTTCCGAGACGATCTGGTCATAGGCCGGGTACATGTAGTCGGCGAACTGGATCTCGACGCAGGGGCGCAGGCCATAGGCCGCCATGCCGATCGCCGTGCCGACGATGCCGAGCTCGCTGATCGGCGCGTCGAAGCAGCGGTTGACGCCGTATTTCTGCTGGAGGCCGTGGGTGCAGCGGAAGACGCCGCCGAAATAGCCGACATCCTCGCCATAGACGACGACGTTGTCGTCGCGGCCCATGGAGACGTCGAGGGCCGAGCGGATCGCCTCGATCATGGTCATGCGGGCCATGGGTCAGACTCCGATCTGCTGGCGCTGGCGGCGCAGATGCGGCGGCAGCTCGGCGTAGACGTCCTCGAACATGTCGCGCGAGGAAGGCTTGCCGCCGGCATGGAGCGTCCCGAAGCTCTCCGCTTCCTTCTGGGCGGCGATGACGGTCGCCATGATCTCGGCCTCGGTCTGCTTGTGGCGCTCCTCGGTCCAGGCGCCGGTCGCGATCAGGTGCTGCTTCAGCCGGACGATCGGGTCGCCGAGCGGCCAGTCGTCGGATTCGTGCTTGGGCCGGTAGGCGGACGGATCGTCCGAGGTCGAATGCGCGCCGGCGCGGTAGGTCACGTATTCGACCAGGGTCGGACCGAGATTGCGGCGGGCGCGCTCGATCGCCCATTGCGCGACGGCATAGGTCGCGAGGTAGTCGTTGCCGTCGACACGCAGGGCGGGGATGCCGAAGCCGAGGCCGCGGGCGGCGAAGGTGCCGGAGCCGCCGCGGGCAATACCCTGGAAGGTCGAGATCGCCCACTGGTTGTTGACGACGTTGAGGACGACGGGAGCCTTGTAGGTCGAGGCGAAGACGAGGGCGGCGTGGAAATCCGATTCCGCCGTCGAGCCGTCGCCGACCCAGGCGGCGGCGATGCGATTGTCGCCCTTGATCGCCGAGGCCATCGCCCAGCCGACGGCCTGGACGAACTGGGTGGTGAGATTGCCGGAGATCGAGAAGAAGCCGTTCTCCTTGGAGGAGTACATCACCGGCAATTGCCGGCCCTTCATCGGGTCGCGCTCGTTCGAGTAGATCTGGCACATCATCTCGACGAGCGGATAATCGTGCGCGATCAGGAGCCCGGCCTGGCGATAGGTCGGGAAGTTCATGTCGCCCTTGCCGAGCGCGATGCGGAAGGCGCAGCTCACCGCCTCCTCGCCGGTGTGCTGCATGTAGAACGAGGTCTTGCCCTGACGCTGGGCCATCTGCATGCGTGCATCGAAGGCACGCAGCGTCAGCATGTGGCGCAGGCCGCGGATCAGCTCGTCCTTGGAGAGCTCCGGCACCCAGGGGCCGACCGCCTCGCCCTCGCGGTTGAGCACGCGGATGATCGAATAGGCGAGGTCGCGGATTTCCCTGGGATCGACATCGACCGGCGGGCGCTGCACCGAGCCGGCCTTCGGGATCACGACATGGGAGAAGTCGGGTTTTTCGCCCGGACGACTGGCGGGGACGGGAACATGGAACCGAAGCGGTGAGGGGTCTGTCATGTCCACGCTCCCTAGGCTCTGTCCGATCCAGCATTCCGTCTTGCGATGCTGGCCGCAAGGCGCGTTTGCAGGCGCGCCCCTCAGGGCGCTGTCGTTATTCGGGCATGTTAGGGCTGTGAAATGCCTATTTCTTCCCGAAATGGCCTTGTGATTTGCTCATAGTCGGATGATCTTTCTGCCATCTCGACTTCTGGCGGAAAATTCACTCTATGGCGATCAAGGCAAGGCGCGGCGAGGAGCTGGATGCGATCGATCGGCGCATCCTTTCGGCCCTGAACGAGGATGGCCGGCTGACGATCAATGCGCTGGCCGAGAAGGTCGGCCTGTCGCCTTCGCCATGCTGGACGCGGGTGAAGCGGCTGGAGGAGAGCGGTGCGATCGAGAAATACGTCGCGGTGCTCAACCACCGCGCGCTCGGGCTCGACAATGTCGTCTTCATCGAGATCACGCTCGACAAGCATGACGACAAGCTGCTCGACCGCTTCGGCGAGGCGCTGGCGCGCATCCCGGAAGTGGTCGAGGCCCATCTCGTCACAGGCGACTATGATTATCTGGTCAAGGCCGTGGTCAGCGGCACCGAGCACTATGAGCGCTTCCTGCGCGAGAAAATCTACCGTTTGCCGGGCCTGCGGCAGTCGCGCACGACCTTCGGCCTGCGCACGCTGAAGCGGGCGATCTCGGTCGACCCGCTGCAGATCGCGCCGGGGTGATGCCGGCTGTGATAGCGGAGGCGGCCGAGGGCCGCCGTCCTCACATCGTCGCGCCGATCTGCCAGGGCACGAACTCGGCGTCGCCATAGCCGAGCTGCTCGGACTTGGAGCGCTCGCCGGACGCGATCTTCAGCAGCGTCTCGAAGATTTCGCGGCCCTTCGCCTCCAACGTCACGCCGTCGAGCACGTCGCCGCAGTTGATGTCCATGTCGTCGATCATCTTCTCGTAGATCGGCGTGTTGGTGGCGAGCTTGACCGAGGGGGTCGGCTTGCAGCCATAGGCCGAGCCGCGGCCGGTGGTGAAGGCGAGGATGTTGGCGCCGCCGGCGACCTGCCCGGTCGCCGCGACCGGATCGTAGCCGGGCGTGTCCATGTAGACGAAACCCTTGTCGCGCACCGGCTCGGCATAGTGGTAGACCGCCGACAGCGTCTTGGTGCCGCCCTTGGCGGCCGCGCCGAGCGACTTCTCCAGGATGGTGGTGAGCCCGCCCGCCTTGTTGCCGGGCGAGGGGTTGTTGTTCATGCTCATCCGGGCGCGCTCAGTGTAGTCCTCCCACCATTTGATGATGCCGACGAGCTTCTCGCCGACCTCGCGGGTGGCGGCGCGGCGGGTGAGCAGGTGCTCGGCGCCATAGATCTCCGGCGTCTCGGAGAGGATCGCGGTGCCGCCATGCTCGACCAGGATGTCGACGGCGGCGCCCAGCGCCGGATTGGCGGTGATGCCGGAATAGCCGTCAGAGCCGCCGCATTGCAGGGCCAGCATCAGTTCGGAAGCCGGGACGGTCGCTCGCACCGCCTGGTTGGCGATCGGCAGCATGGTCTTCAGCGCCTCGACGCCGGCGGCGACGGACTTCTTCGTGCCGCCGGTCTCCTGGATCGTCATGGTGCGGAAGATGTCGCTCTCCTCGACGCCATAGGCCTCCTTCATGCGCTTGATCTGGAAGCCCTCGCAGCCGAGGCCGACGACCAGCACCGCTGCCATGTTCGGGTTGCAGGCATAGCCCCAGGTGGTGCGCTTCAGCACCTCGAAGCTCTCGCCATTGTAGTCGATGCCGCAGCCCGTGCCGTGGGTCAGGGCGATGACGCCGTCGACATTGGGATAGTCGGCGAGGATGCCGGAGCGCTTGACCTCCTCGGCCATGAAGCGCGCGGCCGAGGCCGAGCAGTTCACCGAGGTCAGGATGCCGACATAGTTGCGCGTGCCGGCGCGGCCGTCCTTGCGACGGAAGCCCTGGAAGGTCGCCTGCTGCTCGACCGGCAGGATCAGCTCTTTCTTGGCTTCGGCGGCATAGGCGTAGTCGCGCTCGAAGGCGTGGAAGCCGGTATTGTGCTCGTGGACCCATTCGCCCGGCGGGATGTCGAGCGTCGCGAAGCCGATGATCTGGCCGAACTTGCGGATCGGCTCGTCCTTGGCGATCGGCACCAGCGCGACCTTGTGGCCGCGCGGGATGCGCTTCAGCGCGGTGACCCCGGCGGCGCTGACCCCGACATCGATCGGATCGACCGCCACCGCGACATTGTCGGCGGCATTGAGCTTGAGCGTGCGCGGCGGAGTGGCTTTGTCGAGCATGATCTTTTGAACCTTGGGCTGGCGGCTTTTTTCGCCTTGCCTCAGCATGGCGCAGAAGGCTGCCAGTTTTCAATCGGTTGAAAGAAGATACCGATCTGCGCCGCGCGCTGGGCTGCGGCTCGCGCCGCGGCCGGGTCGCGCCATCGCGCCGGCATCATCGCAGCGAGGCTATCGCGGCAATGAGGTGGCGAGATGGCGCGAGGCCGGTCGCTTCTAGCGCAGGCCGTCCTCGCCCTTGACCTCTTCATGGGTCAGGCCGCCGACGCGCGGCAGCGGGCGTCCGCCACTGGTAAGGGCGACCGCGACGACGATCTCGCCGGCGCGCGGCGCGTCGGGGATGCGCACCTCCATGCCGTCGAAATGACTGCGGACATAGGCGCCGGCCTTGTGGCCGAGCGGCACGTCGAGCACCACGCCGAGCGAGCCACGCTTCTTCGAGGACGGGATCAGCGCCGGCGCCTTGCCGAGCAGCTTGCGAAGCGGCGCGCCGAGCTTCGGATGCAGGATCGCAGCCGCATGTTCGTACTCGCCGTCCTCGCCGACGGCGGCTGCCTTGCCATAGCCCTGCACGGCCTCGCCTTCGATGCCGAGCGCCTTCAGCGCATGCCGGCCGAGCAGGTCGCCGAGCTCCTCGCCGATCTCGATCAGCTCGGAGAGATCCGGCTGATACTTGCCGGCGAAGGGGTTGGCGATCACCGCCACCGCCGCTGCGCGGCGGATCGCCGGCGCGACGGGCTGGCCCATCTCGGAATGGGTCTCGTCGAGGATGGTGACGATCTTGCGGATCGAAGCCTTCATCTCAGCCCGTCCTCGCCCTTGATCTCGCTCGCCTTCAGGCCGCCGACGCGGGCATGGATGCGCGAACCGGTCGTCATCACCAGCGCGAACAGCAGTTCGTCGGCCTTGGGCGCATCGGTGACGCCGATCTCGAAAGCGTCGAAATGGCTGCGGACATAGGACGCGTTGACATGGGTGACGGGGATGTCGAGGCGGGTGCCGGGGCCGCCGACCTTCTTGGTCGACGGGACGATCGACTTGGCATCCCCAAGCAGTTCGCGCATGGCGTAGCCGCCCGGCACATGCCAGAGCGCGCCGTGCTCAAGCTCGCCGGCGGCGCCGACAATAGAGCCCTTGCCATAGCCCTCGATCGCCTTGACGTCGCCGCCCATCGCGGCGAGCAGGCGCTGCGCCATGGCGAGGCCGAGCGGCTTCAGGTCTTCCATGAAGCCCTGGATGTCCTCGACATAGCGGCCGGCAAAGGGGTTGGCGATCACGGCGACCGCCGCGCCGCGCTTCAGCGGCGTCGCGACGGCCGGGCCGCCCTCGTGAAAGATCTCTTCCACGGTCACAGAATACTTTCGCACGGCGATCTCAGGCACGGGCAAGTCTCCTCTCGGCTTGTTCTTGAAGGATCATAGGGGTGGCCAGCATTTTGCTCACGCCCTGAAGATGCATGGCGGCCGCGACGATCAGGCCTGCCGCGCGCAGGCGCTGCGCCTCGGCGAGGCCGCCGGCGAGCGCTGTCTCGATTTCGGCTTCCGTCAGCGGCGCGACATTGCGGGTGACGAGGCGCGTGCCGAGATCGCTGTCTGCCTGGATCGCCTCGGCCGGCAGGCGCTCGACGGCCGGGTGGCCCGGCAGGTCGATCGCATTGGCGATCACCGTCGCAGCCGCATCGGCCATGGCGGCGGTCGGGGCGAGCACGGTCACAGCCTCGGCGATGCCCAGCGAGAAGCTGCGGCCGGGATAGCCGGATGTGGCGATGCCGCGCACCGGATCGGCGGCGGCGATGCTGGCGGTGGCGAAGAGATTTGGCCGGTCCGGCCGCTCGACCAGCCCGATCCGGAAGGTCTCGCCTTCAGCCAGGTGCAGGGCGATGTCGCCGCCATTGTTGACATAGGCGCGCGCCAGCGGCGCCGCCTCGACCATCACGCCGAGAATCTCCTGCGCCACCGAGCCTGCGACCGCCGCCATCGGCGTGATGAAGGTCGCGGCGGCGAAGGGCGCGACGGCCTGATGCATCCGCCGGGCGACCGGCCCTTCCGGCACCGGACTGTTCGTTCGCACCGGCGAGCGCAGCAGGGCAAGTTCGCCGCAGAGTTCCGCGAGCAGCCCGTCGAAACGCCGCATTGCTGCCTGATAGGCCGCTTCGACCGCCGCTGCCGTGCCGGCGGCTTCGACGACGAGATCGATCGGCCCCTGCTGGAGCAGCAGGCGCTTGCCGTCGGGCAGCAGGCGCGCGGAGGAGGCTTCGAACATCGCTCAGCCGTGCGAGCGGCGCATCCGCTCCGGCGCCAGCGGCCAGGGATTGTCGAGCCGCTGCGGCAGCTTCAGCCTGCCGTCCGCAGTGAGTTCGGAGAGCGGCCGGACATAGTCCATATGCCCGCCGAGCTCCTGATAATCCGAGAGCTTCATGGTGAATTCGAGCGGCGCGACCAGAGCCGGCGTCGGCACATAGCCGAAGGCGTTCTCCGGCAGGCGGGTGACGTCGACCATGAAGGTGATGCCGCCGCCCGGCCAGATATAGACCGGCGCGCCGCCGCAGGTCACATAGGTCAGCGCGTCCTTGACCGAGCGCGTCAGCCTGACCGGGTTTTCAGTGACGCCGGCGCGCAGCGAGCCGCCGGCGCCGCCGATGAAGAGCACGGTCGAGAGGGCGGGCTCGCAATTCTCGGCGATGCGCTCGACCGGCTCGACCAGGCGCTCCGGCATCTGCATCTCGACAGGCACGAGGTTCTCGTCGAGCTCGTAATAGGCGGCGTGCTCGCCGGTGGTCGAGACCATCAGCAGGCGCAGGCCGGGATAGGCGACCTTGGGATCGAACGGGCCGAGGATGGTCAGCGGATCGCTGATATTGGTGCCGCCCCAGCCGGTGCCGGGCTGCGCCACCTGGAAATAACGGCCGGGCGTCGAGCGGCGGCCTTTCATCTTCAGGCCAGTCGCCGGCATACCGAGCAGCTTGCCGGCCTGATGCTCCGAGAGCACGCCGGTGATGTGGTCGTCGACGACGACGACCTCGTCGACCTTGCCATGCCATTGCTTGGCGAAGATGCCGATGGTCGCCGAACCGCAGCCGACGCGCATCCGGCTTTCCTCGACGCCGTTGACGATCGGCGGCTTGCCGGCCTGGACGACGACGGTCTCGCCGCCGTCGATCGTCAGCTCGACCGCCTTGCCGTTGCTGAGCGAGAGCAGCGTGTCGCAGGTGACGCGGCCCTCCTTCTTCGAGCCGCCGGTGAGGTGGTGGACGCCGCCGAGCGACAGCATCTGCGAGCCGTATTCGCCGGAGGTGACATGGCCGACCGCCTCGCCCTCGACGCGCACGATCGCGGTCTCCGGGCCGAGGAAGCGGTCGGTGTCGATCTTCACCTTGACGCCGCAATAGCTGAAGATGCCCTCGGTCACGACGGTGACCATGTCGACGCCGTCGACCTCGGACGAGACGATGAAGGGCGCCGGCTTGTAGTCGGGATAGGTCGTGCCGGCGCCGATCGCCGTCACGAAGGTGCCGGGCTGGTGCAGGATGTCGCCATCCCATTCGCGCGGACCGGCGAAGGAGACGAGCTCGCCGCCCTGGTCGATGGTGCGGTCAAGCATCACATGCGGATCGACCCGGACGAGATTGCCGTCGACATTGCCGTAGCGGTCGCAGGCGCCGACCGCGCCCGGCTTGATAAAGCACATCACCGGACAGGCATCGCAGCGGATCTTGTCGTCGGCGGTCGCGGTTGCTTCCCCCAGGCTCATCGTCAACCCTCGCCGTCAGTGCGGCTAATCATTTGTACACAAATGACGTTGGCGCATGGTGGCCAGACTGTCAAGATAGCCCTCTGAGGGGTCTCCGACCAGAACCGTATCGATGTCCTGCGCGAGCGAGCGAGGCTTGGCACGAAGGGGGCATGTTCCTCGTGGCAGACGGCATTCACGGCGAGCGCCTGGGATTTCGGGCGAGACGTGCTGCCCCAATGCCGCTATCCAGCGCTGATTGACAGTCGGAAAAATCGACTGTTATTATTCGTATACAAATAAAATTTCGCTCGGATTGGCGCGCCGATTCCGAGGAGAAGGCTCAAGGCGATCAGCGCCCGAGGAGGGGTTTCGATGTACGACAGCTTTGTTACGGATCGCCTGATCGATCTCTGGCTGACCGAGGATATCGGCGCCTGCGACCTGACCGTGCAAGTCATGATCGAGGCAGACGAGACCGGCAAGTTCCACATGAACGCCCGCGAGCCGATGATCGTCGCCGGCATCGAGGTCGCCGCCCGCGTCTTCAAGCGCTACGATCCCGAGCTCAAGGTGAAGCTGCTCGTCAAGGACGGCGACAAGGTCGAGAAGGGCGCGATCCTGATCGAGGTCGAGGGCTCTGCCCGCAGCGTGCTGACCGCCGAGCGCACCGCGCTCAACATCGCCCAGCGCCTCTCCGGCATCGCCAACGAGACCGCTCGCTATGTCGCTGCGATCGCCGGCACCAAGGCCCGTCTGATCGACACGCGCAAGACCACGCCCGGCCTGCGCATGATGGAGAAGCACGCGGTGACCTGCGGCGGCGGCCTCAACCATCGCCTCGGACTCGATAACGGCGTGATGATCAAGGACAACCACATCGCCGTCTGCGGCAGCATCAGCGCCGCGGTCGAGCGCGCCCGCAAGAAGCTGCCGGTGCTGACCAAGCTCGAGGTCGAATGCGACCGGCTCGAACAGGTCGAGGAGGCCGTCAAGGCCGGCGCCGACGTGATCATGTTCGACAACATGTCGGTCGCCGACATGACCAAGGCCGTCGCCATGATCGGCGGGCGCGCCAAGACCGAGGCCTCGGGCGGCATCCGCTTCGAGACCATCCGGCCGATCGCCGAGACCGGCGTCGATTACATCTCGACCAGCAAGATCACCCAGTCGGCCCCGGCGGTCGATATCGGCCTCGACGAGGCCTGATCCTGCGATGCGCCCCGGCACGTTCTTCTTTGTCGTCGGCCCCAGCGGCGGCGGCAAGGATACCCTGATCGACGGCGCCAGGCAGGTCCTGGAGCCGACGGGGCGCTATGTCTTCGCCAGGCGGGTCATCACCCGCCCCGCCGGCTCGGCCGGCGAGGCGCACGAGGCGGCGACGGAGGCCGGGTTCGCGGCGCGCGAGGCCGCCGGCGATTTCCTGATCAGCTGGGGCGCCCACGGCCTGCGCTATGGGCTGCCCCGAGAGCTGGTGACGGCGATCGAGAGCGGCCGCCATGTCATCGCCAACGGCTCGCGCGCCGTCATCGCCGAGCTGGCGGCGCGTCTGCCGCGCTTCGTCATCGTCGATGTCACGGCACCGGCCGAGATCCTGGCCGCCCGTATCGCCGGGCGCGGCCGCGAGCAGGGCAGCGCCATCGAGAACCGGCTCGCCCGCAAGGTCGAGCCCTGGCCTGCAGGCATCCGCACGGTCACGGTCTGCAACGATCAGAGCCCGGAAACCGGGATCGAGCGCTTCATCGCAGCGCTCGAATCTGCCGCCAATACCTTGCGCCTGCGCCGCCTGCCGGTCTTCGCAGGCCGGGCCCATTGCGCCTGGCTCCCGGCCAAGGGCGAGTTCGTCAACGGCTTCGACTATCTCGGGCCGGGCCGGATCGAGATCTCCGGTGCCGGCGCCAGCATCCGCTCGGACATCCAGGTCGCGGATCTGCCCGCCGCGCTCGCGCCCGACGAGATCGGCCTCTCCAGCGAGGCCTTCGCCGAGCTCGGCCTTGCCGAGGGGACGGAAGTCTCGATCCGGCGCACGCCCTCGCCGGAAAGCCGCGCCGCGCTGACCCGCAAGATCCAAGGCGGCGCGCTGACCGAGGCGCAGTACCACACGCTGATCCGCGACATCGTCGAATCCCGCTATCCCGATGGCGAAGTCGCGGCCTTCCTCGTTGCGGCGACGCAGAAGCTCGGGGATGACGAGGTCGTCTCGCTCGCCCGCGTCCGCACCCGCTTCGCGCAGCAGATCAGCTGGTCCGACAAGATCGTCGTCGACAAGCACTCGATGGGCGGCATTCCCGGCAGCCGGATCACGCTGATCGTGGTGCCGATCGTCGCCGCCCATGGCGCCTTCCTGATGCCAAAAACCTCGTCGCGTGCGATCACTTCGGCGGCGGGCACTGCCGACGCGATGGAAGCGCTCGCCGATGTCGAACTGACGCCGGCGGAACTGCGCGCCTGCGTCGAGAAGGCCCGGGCCTGCATCGCCTGGAACGGGCGGCTGAACCATTCGGTTGTCGACGACGTGATGAACGCGATCACAAGGCCGCTCGGCATCGATTCCAATCGCTGGTCGGTCGCCTCGATCCTGTCGAAGAAGAAGACGGCCGGCTCGACCCATGTGATCGTCGATCTGCCCTATGGTCCGCGCGCCAAGCTGAAATCGCAGGAGGAGGCGGCCGAGCTCGCCGCGCTGTTCGAGACCGTCGGGCGCGGGCTCGGCCTCGTCGTCGAAGCCTTCCCGACCGATGGCACCCGGCCGATCGGGCGCGGCATCGGCCCGGCGCTCGAATGCCGCGATGTCGCCTGGGCGCTCGACAACGATCCGCAGGCACCGGCCGACCTCGTCGCCAAGGCGCTGTTCTTCGCCGGCCGCATCCTGGCCTGGGACCCGGCGCTGGGCTCGGTCGAGGCCGGGCGGGCGCGGGCCGAGGAATTGCTGCGCTCCGGCGCCGCGCGCACCGCCTTCGAGCGCATCGTCGACGCACAGGGGCGCCACAACCCGCCGGTCGTGCCGGGGCTGCTCGTCCATACGGTGCGGGCCGAGACGGCGGGCACCGTTGCCGAGATCGACGGCTGGGCCGTCGCCGGCATTGCGAGGCGCGCCGGCGCGCCCTTCGACAAGGCGGCCGGCATCGACCTGCGCCGCGGTGTCGGCGACAAGGTCGCGGTCGGCGATCCGCTGTTCGCGATCCATGCCAGCGCCTCGAGCGATCTCGACGAGGCGCGCGCGCTTGCGGCGGAGAGCGCCTGCTTCGTGATCAGGTAGGCTGCGGAGCCGGCTCTTCTCAGCGCAGCTGCTTCAGCAGCGAGATCAGCGTCGTGCGCTGGCTCGTCGCGAGCGGCGCCAGGGTCACCTTGGTGACGGTCTCGGCCTTCGGCATCAATTCGCGGGTATAGGCGCGGCCGGCCTCGGTCAGCTGCACGATGACGCGGCGCCCGTCATCGGGATCGGCGGTGGTGTGCACCAGCTTGCGCTTGATCAGCCGGTCGACCACTCCCTTGATCGTCGCCGCGTCCATCGCGGTCTGGCGTCCGAGCAGGTTCTGCGAGCTGCCACCTTCGAGATAGAGCCGCGAGAGGACAGCCCACTGCGTCGGGGTCAGCTCCGGCCCCATGATCTCGTTGAACAGCGAGACATGGCGCTGGACCGCCTGACGCAGGATGAAGCCGACCTGCTCGGAAAGGTCGTAGCTCTCGGCTTCAGGCTCGGCCGCGACGGCGTGGGAAGGGTCGGACCCCGACATTCAGCAATCCCCTTATCCTCACCGGATCCGGTGCCGCGACCGCCGGGATAGCGTTCGCAATTGCGGGCAAGCGCCCGTCCCTGCTTTCTGGCCTCCCGGCGTTGAGTTTTCAATCGAATCTTGCCGCTGCCATCGCCAATCCGGAACGCCGCGCAACGCACCGATGTTGACGCCGCTTAGTCGCGGAGGTCGTAGGCCGCTGCAGTGCCGGCCCCGCCGCCGACCGGGATCGATCGCTGTCGACGGCGGCGGAGGAAGCGCCGGGACCGGCTCATACGAGCAGCTAGAAGCCGATCATGCGACGGCCGTCGCGGTGGCCGCCCGTTCCTTGACCAGCCGGGTCACCCCGGCGAAGTCGAGCTTGCCGGAGCCGAGCACCGGCACGGTGGGCACGACCATCACCTCGGCGGGTACCATCAGCTCGGAGGCGCCCTTCGCCTTGGCGAAAGCCTGGAACTCGGCACGGCTCGCGCCCTTTTTCTGCGTCACCAGCACCAGCCGCTCGCCCTTGCGCGCATCGGGCAGGCTGGCGACCGCCGAGAGTGCGTCGGGCCAGAGCTCGGCGGCGAAGGCCTCGATCGCGGCGAGCGAGACCATCTCGCCGGCGATCTTGGCGAAGCGCTTGGCCCGCCCCTTGATCGCGATGAAGCCGTCCTTGTCGATGGTGACGATGTCGCCGGTGTCGTGCCAGCCCTCGGCCGGCGGTTCGAGCAGACCCGGATTCTCGGCGCGCAGATAGCCGAGCATGATGTTAGGGCCGCGCACATGCAGGCGCCCGCCGTCCTCGACGCCGGGCACGGTCTCGAGCCTGGCCTCCATGCCGGGCATGATCCGCCCGACCGTGCCGAAGCGGTTGAACATCGGCGTGTTGATCGCCAGCACCGGCGCGGTCTCGGTCACGCCATAGCCTTCGAGGATGCGCAGGCCGAACTTCTCCATATAGGTCCGGCGCGTCGCCTCCTTGACCGGCTCGGCGCCGGCCAGGATGTAGCGCAGCGAGCGCAGGTCGTAAGGGTGCGCCGCCCGCGCATAGCCGGAGAGGAAGGTGTCGGTGCCGAACAGGATGGTGGCGTTCGAGCCGTAGACCAGCTCCGGCACCATCCGGTAGTGCAGCGGCGAGGGGTAGAGATAGACCGGCACGCCCGAGACCAGCGGCAGCACGAGGCCGACCGTCAGTCCGAAGGAGTGGAAGACCGGCAGCACGTTGAAGACCTTGTCCTGCCGGCCGAAATCGATCCGCGCCGCCGCTTGCGCCGCATTGGCCAGCATGTTGGCATGGCTGAGCACGACGCCCTTCGGCGTGCCTTCCGAGCCCGAGGTGAACAGGATCGCGGCGCGGTCCTGGCCGCCCGATGCCTCGATCGGATGTCCATGGCGCCAGAGCGCCTTGAGCTTGTCGGCCGTCGAGACGGTGGCGCGGACATCCTCGAGATAGATGATGCGGACATCGGCCTGCAGCGCCTCGACCAGCGGCCCCATCCGGCCTTTCTCGACGAAGGCGCGCGAGGTCACGATGGTCCTGATCTGCGCCGCCGCGCAGGCCGCGGCGATGTTGGTCGCCCCCGCCGTGAAGTTGATCATCGCCGGGACGCGCGCCGCCGAGATCAGCCCGAGGATCGTCACCGCCGCACCGTTGGCATTGGGCAGCATGACGCCGATCGCCTCGCCTTTGCCGGCCAGCGGCGCGAGCTTGCGGCCCAGCACCTCGGCGCCGATCAGCAGGCGCTTGTAGCTCAGCGTGCCGGTCAGCGGGTCCTCGACCGCGACGCGGCCCATGCCATGGCGCCGCGCCGCCTCGGCCACGGCGTCGAAGACGCTGCGCTCGATGTCGGTGGTGCGGAAGATCAGGTCGGACATCACCTGGTAGAGCGCCGTGCCGGCGGCCTGGCGCCGGGCGCGGCCCTTGAGCTCCTCCGGCACGGTGAGCGAGACCGGCTCGAGGATGGTGACGCGCACCTTGGGGAACCAGCGGCGACGCACCTGCGCGCGGGTGAGGCGCGAAAAGATCGTCGCCTCCAGGCCTTCGATCCGGACCGGCACGACCTTCGCCCCGGATTTTTCGGCGATCATGCCGACGCCGTCATAGACCTTCATCAGGCTGCCAGTGACGGTGAGCCGGCCTTCCGGGAAGATCACCAGGCTTTCGCCGGCCTTGACCGCGTTGATCAGCGAGCGGGTCGCGAGCGGGCGGGCCGGATCGAGCGGCATCGCCCGGGTCAGCCTGAGGAAGGGCTTCACCCACCAGCGCTGGGCGATGCCGTGGTCGATCGCGAAGACCGGCTCCTTGTCGAGGATCGAGAGCGCCAGCGCCGCGTCGAGGAAGGAGACGTGGTTGAGCGCGATGATCGCGTTATCGCCAGCCTTGGCGATGTTCTCGCGACCGGTGACCTCGACCCGATAGAAGGCGCGAAACAGGATCGACAGGAAATCGCTGAGCGGATTGGTCGGCAGCGTCCGGAAGATCCAGAGCGAGGCGGCGATGGTCGAGGCGCCGATCAGCAGGAAGAGATGCGAGAGGGTGAAGCCCGCCGCCTGCAGCAGAGCCACCGCGAGCGCGCCCGCGACCATGAAGGCGGCGGAGAGCACGTTGACGGCGGCGACGATGCGGGCGCGCTTCTCAGCCGGCGACCAGCTCTGCGTCGCGGCGAAGGAGGGCACGATGAAGACGCCGCCAGCGATGGCGAGGCCGGCGAGGTCGATGCCGACGCGCCAGGCTGATGCATCCCGGAAGAAGACAGCCATGTCCTGCGCCGGCTGGTGCGGAACGATGCCGGAGACCGCCCAGCCCAGATCGAGCGCGAAAAGGCCCATGACGATGCCGGCAACCGGCACCGGCAGCAGGACGATGCGCCCGCTCGACAGGAAGGAGCCGAAGCCGGAGCCGACCGCGATGGCAATGGCGAAGATCGCGAGATAGGTCGAGACGACCATCTCCGTGCCGCCCATGCCGTTCTTCACCAGCGCGGGCAGCAGTGCCATCACCACGGCACCGATCAGCCAGAAGATCGAGACCATCACGCCGGTGCGCCAGAGGCGGGCATCGGCCCAGAGATCCCTGAGCAGGTCGCGGGTCGAACGCAGGATGTTGCGGTCGATGGCAAGATCAGGAGCGGCCGGGCCGGTCTTCGGAATGAACAGGGTCGCGACCCAGCAGGCGAGGGCAAAGACCAGGATCAGCAGGCTAAGCTGGGCGGCATCGCCGCCTTCACGCGCCGTGAGGCCACCGGCGATGGTGCCGAGCAGGATCGCGATGAAGGTCGCGCCCTCGATCAGCGCGTTGCCGGCCGGCAGTTCCTCGCGCTTCAGATGGTCGGGCAGGATGCCGTATTTGATCGGCCCGAACAGCGCGGCGATGACGCCGAACAGGAAGAGCGCGACGAAGAGCACCGGCACGGAGTGGAGCGTGAAGCCGAGGACGGCGACCCCGGCGGCGCCGATCTCCGCGAGCTTCAACCGCTGCGCCATCACCGCCTTGTCGAAGCGGTCCGCCATCTGGCCGCCGATCCCCGAGAGCAGGAAGAAGGGCGCGATGAAAAGCCCACCTGCCAGCGTCACCAGCGCCTCGCCATGCGAGCCGGCCAGCCGGTAGAGGATGATGAAGACGAGCGCGTTCTTCAGGAAATTGTCGTTGAAGGCGGAGAAGAACTGGGCCCAGAACAGCGGTGCAAAGCGTCGCTTCAGCAGCAATGTGTCGATCATGGCGGGCTCGCGAAGGGACTGGGGAGAGGATGGCATCGCCCTGGCACAGCAAATCTTGCCGGCACTGGGCGATGCGGGGAAGCGGCTAAACGGAGCTTACCAATTGACGGCCTGACCGCATCAGGCGACCGGCTTGCCGGCATCCATCAGGAGGCGCTCGGTGCGGGCGTCCTCGATGCGGTTCACCAGCTTCGAGGCCTCGTGCATGTCGCGCACCGTCTTGGTCATGGTGATGCAGGACTGGACCAGCATCACCACGCCCATGGCGAGATAGCCCTTGGCCCACCAGTCGAGCGGCAGGAACAGGATGCCGGCGCCGACCATGGCGGCGGCTCCGAGGAACGAGGCGTAGGTGAAGGTCATCCAGGCGCCGCTATGCGGCTGCGCGTTCTGGTTCATCGTCTTTCTCCCATCGGTCGGATTTGCGGAACGCAGAGGTCAATTCGCGGGATCAGCTCGGCTGGACCTGCCGGGCGCGCAGGCGCTCGAGCACGTCCTCGGCGCTGGCCCGCAGGCGCGGCCCGAAGCCGCGGGCGGCGAGCTTCTCGGTGATCGAGGCCGCCGCCGCGCCGTCGAGCTCGTCGAGGGCGAGGTCGGCGGCCTCTGCCTCGACCTGGCGCTCGCGCAGTCGTTTCAGGGTCTGCTCGGCCTCGGCCAGCGTCGCCTCGTGCGGCAGTCCGGCGTCGATGCGGCCACGCCTGATGTCGCGGACCGCCTCGGAGGCGCGGGCGAGGCGGCGGCCGCGATCGAGCACGGCGATCCGGGCCTGGGCCTGGCCGACATGGCGGCGCAGCCGAACGATCTCGGCGGCGAACAGCGCCTGCGCGCTCGCCGCCGCGTCGCGATCGGCCTCTAGGCTCGCGATCGCCTCGGCGCCGTCGCGGGCGAGCCCGTCATCGCGGGCGACCAGCGCCGCGCTGACGCGCAACTCCAGATCGGCGATGCGGGCATTGCCGGCGGTGAGCCGGGCGCTCTCCTGCTGATCCTGCGCGATCGCTACTGCCAGCGCCTTCTTGGCGCGCTCGAAGGTGGCTGCGGCATCGCGGAGCTGCTGGTCGAGGATCACGAGCGCGTTCCGATCGGCAAAGCGCTCCTCGGCGATCGCGGCGCCGCCGCGGATGAAGGTGAGAAACATCTTGAGCATTGGTTCCCTCCTGCTATGAACGTTGTTCACGATAGATGCATAGCCGATCCATGAACGCCGTTCAAGTCAAATTTTGAACGACGTTCACGGCCGAGGAAGCCAGATGACCACGACCGCCGCCCGCCGGGATCGCCAGCGCGAGCAACTGATCGAGGCTGCCGAGCGCACCATCGCCGAAAGGGGACTCGCGGGCCTGAAGGCGCGCGAGCTTGCCGGCGAGATCGGCTGCGCGCTCGGCGCGATCTACAATCTCGTGCGCGACATGGACGAGCTCGTGCTGCGGGTGGGGTCGCGCACCCTCGCCAGGCTGGACGAGGCGCTGGGGCATGCCTCGCAAGGGGCGCTGGCCGCTGCGCCGGAGGATGCTGCCGGCCGCCTGGTCGCGATCGCCCTGGCCTATTCGGCCTTCGCTCGGGAAAATCCCCGACTCTGGCGGACGCTGTTCGAGTATCGCATGGCGGAAGGAGCGGAGGTTCCGGACTGGGCGGTCGCCGAGCAGATGCAGCTCTTCCGCCACATCATGGCGCCGCTTGGCGCCCTGCTGCCGGAAGCGGGCGAGCCGCAGCGGCTGCTGCTCGGGCGCACCCTGTTCTCCGCCGTGCACGGCGTCGTCGCGATCGGCCTCGAAGAGAAGCTCGTCGCCGTGCCGCGCCGGGAGCTCGACCACCAGATCGAGACGCTGGTCCGGCTGGTCTGCGCCGGGCTCGCCGCGGATACCAGGCTGATCCGCTAGGCGTCTGCGGAGCGGGCCGAGAGCCCCGTATCGCGACGCCATTTCGGACAAGCGGAAGCCGCGCGGCTCCCGAACCGATCGAAGAACGCTGTGCTCTACGGTGGATCCCGGCCCTGCGCTTCGCTCCGGCCGGGATGACGGCGATTGACCGTGACCGCCTACCAGCTGCGTGTGGCGTGGCGCTTGACGGCCGCAGTTGGTGCCGTGCAGAATTGTATGAGTGGATACACTCATACAATTGTGAGCTTCAGCCAGCGTGGTTGGAGCGGGCCGCGGCCGGCGCAGGGAGATGATCGCATGGCTTTCCGACCAGCGCCGGCGGCCGGCACGGCGCCGGAGGAGGCCTATCTCGCCATCCTCGCCGGCATCCGCAGCGGCCGTTACGAGCCCGGCGAGCGCCTGATCCCCGAGGCGATCGCCAAGGAGCTGGCGATGAGCCGGATGCCGGTGCGCGAGGCTTTCCAGCGCCTCGCCAATGAGGGGCTCGTCACCATCCGGCCCAATCGCGGCTGCGTCGTCGCCGGCTTGACCGTCGACGAGATCTTCGAGGCGTTCGAGATCCGTTCGGTGCTGGAAGGCCTTGCCGTCCGCCTCGCCATGCCGCGCGTCGATGCTGCCGTGCTGGCCGAGCTCGAGGATCATCTGTCCCGGATGCAGCGCGCTGGGGAAGCCGGCGGCGAGGCCTGGCTCGCCGCGCATCAGGCCTTCCACGCCTATATCTGCGGGTTGAGCCGGCGCCCGAAGCTCGTCGCCCAGATCGCAGCGCTGCACATCGCGGTCGAGCCCTATATGCGCGTCTGGCTGCACCATGTCGCGCGCCCGAGCACGGCGACCCAGGCCCAGAACGAGATCGTCGCGGCGATCCGCAGCGGCGACGCCGCCCGGGCCGAGACGGTGATGCGCGAGCATGTGCTGCGCACAGCGCCGAAGCTCGCCGAGTTCCTGCGCAGCAGCGGATATCCGGCGGTGGCGCGCCGCGCCACGCTGACCGCGCAGCCAGCGGCATCGGAGCCTGCCTGAAGCAGAAGACCAGCGGCCGCCGCGCGAAAATGGCGGCCATCGGAGGACGTCCGGGGACCACGACAAGAACAGGGGATTACGATGGATCGACGCCAGTTTCTGAAAGCCTCCGCCGTTACCGCCTTCCTGCCCGCCGCGCCGCTGATCGCCCGTGCACAGGACGCCAAGACCCTGCGCTTCGTGCCCTATTCCGACGTCGCGATCATCGATCCGATCTGGACCAACGGCTATTCGACCCGCACCCACGCGCTTCTGGTCTGGGACACGCTTTACGGGCTCGACGACCAGTTCCAGCCGCAGCCGCAAATGGTCGAAGGCCATCTCGTCGAGGATGACGGCAAGCGCTGGACGCTGACGCTGCGCCCCGGCCTCGTCTTCCATGACGGCAGCAAGGTCCTGGCCCGCGACGCCGTCGCCTCGATCAGGCGCTGGGGCGCGCGCGACACTTTCGGCCAGGCGCTGATGGCGGCGACCGAGGAGCTTTCCGCCCCGGACGACCGCACCATCCTCTTCCGCCTGCGACGGCCCTTCCCGCAATTGCCGGCGGCGCTCGCCCGCCCGAGCGCGCTCGTCGCGGCGATCATGCCGGAGCGGCTGGCCCAGACCGACCCGTTCAAGCAGATCCCGGAGGCGATCGGCAGCGGGCCCTATCGCTATCTCACGGCCGAGCGCATTGCCGGCGCCCGCCATGTCTACGCCCGGCATGAAGGCTATCTGCCGCGCGAGGGCACGCCGAGCTTCACCGCCGGCCCGCGTACGCCTCTCCTCGACCGGATCGAGTTCAACGTCATGCCCGATCCGGCGACCGCGGTCTCGGCCCTGCAGACCGGTGCGGTCGACTGGGTCGAGCAGCCGATCATCGACCTCTTGCCGCTGCTGCGGAAGGATCCGAACATCACCGTCGCGGTCAAGGATCGCAGCGGCATGGCCGGCCAACTCCGGCTCAACCATCTCCAGCCGCCGTTCAGCAATCCCGCCATCCGCCGCGTCGTGCTCAAGGCGATCAACCAGGAAGACTGCATGAACGCGGTCTGCGGCGGCGATCCCGAGGTCGAGCGCGGCAGCATCGGCTTCTTCCCGAGCAATTCGGCGATGGCGTCCGAGGTCGGCATCGAGGCGCTGAAGGCGCCGAAGGATTTCGGCAAGCTCAAGCAGGAGCTGGAAGCCGCCGGCTACAAGGGCGAGCGCGTCGTCTTCCTCTCCGGCCAGGACGTGCCGCGTATCGCCCTAGCCGCCGAGGTCGCGGCCGATGCCTTGCGCAAGATCGGCATGAATGTCGATTTCGTCGCCGCCGACTGGGGCACCGTGCTGCAGCGCATCAGCAATCGCAGCCCGGTCGAGCAGGGCGGCTGGGGCTGCTACATCACCTATTGGTCGGGGCTCGACCTCGGCTCGCCGGCGACGAGCTCGCCCTTGCGCGGCAACGGCGCCAAGGGCAGCCCCGGCTGGCCCGATAGCCCGGCGATCGAGGCCTTGCGGGCGCGCTGGCTGGAGGCGCCCGACCTCGCCGGCCAGAAGGCGATCGCCCAGGAGATCCAGCTGCAGGCGATGCAGGACGTGCCTTACGTCCCCGCCGGCCAGTACTTCCAGCCCGTCGCCTATCGCAAGAACCTGACTGGCATGCTGAACGGCGTCCCGGTCTTCACCAATCTGCGGAAGGGCTGAGGCCCGCCCGCAATCCCCCAAACCGGCGCAGCGCTCTTGGTTGCGCCGGTCCCACGCGAACCCGGCCCGTTGCCGGCCTGCCCGACGAAAGACCTGCCCGATGCGCGATTTCGAACTCCCCGGCCGCTCGCTCGCGATCAGCCGCAATGCCATGGCCGCCACCTCGCACCCGGCCTCGACGCTGGCCGCGCTCGACATCCTGCGTGCCGGCGGCAATGCGATCGACGCGGCGGTCGGCGCCTGCGCCGTGCAATGTGTGGTCGAGGCCGGCTCGACCGGCATCGGGGGCGACTGCTTCGTGCTCTATTCGCCGGGGGGCTCGACCGATATCCGCGCCTATAACGGCTCCGGCCGCACGCCGGCCGCCGCAACGCTCGACTGGTACGCCAAGGCCGGCATCACCACGCTGGAGCGGCACTCGCCGCATGCCGTCACCGTACCGGGCGCGGTCGAAGCCTGGGCGCGGCTGGTCAAGGACCATGGCAGGCTGCCGCTATCCGAGATCTTCCAGCCGGCGATCGCGCTCGCCCGCGAGGGTTATGCCGTCACGCCGCGCGTCGCCTACGACCTCGCCGGCCAGCACGACACGCTGGTCCGCGACCCGAACGCCGCCGCGACCTTCCTCGTTGACGGCCAGCCGCCGAAGGCCGGGACCGTGCAGCACCAGCCCGGCCTCGCCGCGACCTTGGAGGCGATCGGCCGCGAGGGGCCGGACGCCTTCTATCGCGGCGAGATCGCCGCCGAGATGGTCGCGCATCTCAACGCCGCGGGCGGCCTGCATACGCTGGAGGATTTCGCCGCGGCACAGGGCGAGTACGTCAAGCCGATCAGCACCAGCTTCCGCGGCCGCACCGTCTATGAGTGTCCGCCGAACGGGCAGGGCATCATTGCGCTGATGATCATGAAGATCCTGGAGCGCTTCCAGCCCAAGGGCGGCCCGCTCGAGGCCGCGAACCTGCATATCGAGCTCGAAGCGACGCGCCTCGCCTATGCGGCACGCGACCGGCTTGTCGCCGACATGGCGCAGGAGAAGGTGCCGGTCGAGCTGCTGCTCTCGGACGGGCTCGCCGACCAGCTCGCCGCCGCGATCGATCCTTCCCGCGCCAGCGATCCGCTGCCCGTCATCCCCGCCGGCGCCGAGCACAGCGACACCGTCTACATCTGCGTCGTCGACAAGGACCGCAACGCCGTCAGCTTCATCAACTCGATCTTCTCGCCCTATGGCAGCGGGCTGATGACGAGAAAATCGGGCGTGCTCTTCCATAATCGCGGCCAGAGCTTCGTTCTGAAGCCGGGCCACCCGAACGCGGTCGCGCCGCGCAAGCGCCCGATGCACACCATCATCCCCGGCATGGTCGCGGAAAATGGCCGCGTCGTGATGCCGTTCGGCGTGATGGGCGGCCACTACCAGGCGATGGGGCACGCCCATTTCCTGGCGAAGTTGTTCGACCACGGGCTCGACCTGCAGGAGGCGATCGACCTGCCGCGCCTGTTCCCGCTGCCGGGCACGGCGACGGTCGAGGTCGAGGGGCGCCTGCGCGAGAGCGTCGGTGCGGAACTGGCAGCCCGCGGCTTCGACGTCCAGCCGCCGAAGACCCCGATGGGCGGTGCCCAGGCGATCTGGATCGACTGGGAGAAGGGCACGCTGACCGGCGGCTCCGATCCGCGCAAGGATGGCTGCGCGCTCGGCCTCTGAGCGGCCGCTGCCGCCACCCGCATACTGCCATGGCCGGCGCTGCACGAATGCTGTGCCGGCAGCAGTGCGGTTGACCTTGAGGCGATTTCCGCCTGCATTGCGCCTCTGATTTCGAATCTGATGCGGACCCTCTCATGAACAAGCACGTCTCCGGCATCGATCCCGCCAAGCTCGACCGGCTGGCGCAGGTCGCCGTCAAGGTCGGCCTCAATCTGCAGGAGGGGCAGGACCTCTTCCTGACCGCGCCGCTGGCGGCGCTGCCGCTGGTGCGGCGCATCGCCGAGCACGCCTACAAGGCCGGCGCCGGCCTGGTGACGCCGATCTTCTCCGACGAGGAGCTGACGCTGGCGCGGTATCGCTATGGCAAGGATGGCAGCTTCGACCGTGCCGCCGGCTGGCTGCACGAGGGCGCCGCCAAGGCCTTCGCCGCCAACACCGCCCGCCTCGCCATCGTCGGCGACGACCCGATGCTGCTCTCGGCGCAGGACCCGGCCAAGGTCGCCCGCGCCAACAAGGCGAACTCGGTGGCCTATCAGCCGGCCCTGGAGAAGATCGCCAACTTCGACATCAACTGGAACATCGTCGCCTTTCCCGGCGCCGCCTGGGCCCGGCAGGTCTTCAAGGACGATGCCGAGGAGATCGCCGTCGCGCGCCTCGCCGAAGCGATTTTCGCCGCCTCCCGCGTCGACCGCGACGACCCCGTCGCCGCCTGGGCCGCCCATAACGCCGCGCTCGCCCAGCGCACGAAATGGCTGAACGGCGAGCGCTTCGCTGCCCTGCATTTCACCGGGCCCGGAACCGATCTCACCGTCGGCCTCGCGGATGGCCATGAATGGCAGGGCGGGGCATCGACCGCCAAGAACGGCGTCACCTGCAACGCCAACATCCCGACTGAGGAGGTCTTCACCACCCCGCATGCGCGCCGGGTGGAGGGCCATGTCTCCTCGACCAAGCCGCTCTCCTATCAGGGCACGCTGATCGACGAGATCCAGGTCCGCTTTCAGGAAGGCCGCATCGTCGAGGCGAAGGCGGCGCGCGGCGAAGAGGTGCTGAACCGGGTGCTCGACACCGATGAGGGCGCCCGCCGCCTCGGCGAGGTCGCGCTGGTGCCGCATTCCTCGCCGATCTCGCAGAGCGGCATCCTGTTCTACAACACGCTCTTCGACGAGAACGCCTCCTGCCATATCGCGCTCGGCCAGTGCTATTCGAAGTGCTTCGTCGACGGCAGCAAGCTGACGGCCGACGAGATCGCGGCGCAGGGCGGCAATAAGAGCCTGATCCATATCGACTGGATGATCGGCTCCGGCGAGGTCGACATCGACGGCGTCAAGCCCGATGGCAGCCGCGTGCCGGTGTTCCGCAAGGGCGAATGGGCCTGAGGTCCGTCGCTTCGACGATGGTCGGGACTACGGTCCCGGCCATGACGGCGCGGCCTCAGTGCCCTGTTTTGCGTGCCCGGGCGACCGCCGCCTCGACCCCGTCCCAGGCGGGTTTGTCCGGCGCGAAGCGGGCGCGCATGTAGCCGGCGAGCTCGACGATCTGGCGGTCGTCGAGCGCCGTGGCGAAGGAGGGCATCGAGCCGATGCCGTGCTGGCCGCCCTCGAGCAGCATGTTGACGAGGTTGGTCGGCGTCGTGGCATGGAGCTTCGACGACAAGCCGAGCGACGGCCCGGCATTGACGAGCGGCGCCGCGCGGCCGGGCTCGTGGCAGGCGGCACAGGCGCCCTGATAAAGGCGCGCGGCCGGTGAGGTCGCGGGATTGGCCGCGGTGCTGGTGGCGAGTTCGATCCGGCTGGCGCGGGCCTGCGCCTCCGCTTCCGGGAGCGGCGTGTTCAGGGAGGCGAGATAGGTCGCCATCGCCCTGATGTCGGCATCCGGCAGTTCCTTGAGCTCGGCGATCACCGGGGCCATCGGGCCGGCCGCGGCGCCATGCAGTTTCGAGGTTCCCGTGCGCAGATAGGCATAGAGCTCGGCCTCGCTCCAAGGGAGCGGCCCGGCAGAGGCATTGGTCAGGGCCGGCGCCTCCCAGCCTTCGGCCTCGCCGCCGGTGAGATAGGCGCTGCCGCCGCGCTCGGCTCCGAGCGCGTTGCGCGGCGTGTGGCAGGCGCTGCAATGGCCGAGACCGTCGACGAGATAGCGGCCGCGATTCCATTCGGCCGAGCGCGCCGGTTCCGGCTTGAGTTCGCCCTTCGGCCGGAACAGCAGGTTCCAGCCCGCCATCAGCGGGCGCAGGTTGAAGGGGAAGGTCATCCGGCTCGGCTGGTTCTCCTGCCGCACCGCTGGCTGGGACATGAGGAAGGCGTAGAGCGCCTGCAGGTCGGCCTCGCTGGTCCTGGCGTAGTTCGCATAGGGGAAGGCCGGGTAGAGATGGCGGCCATCGCGGTGGATGCCGGCGCGCATCGCCCGCTCGAAGGCCGGGTAGGACCAGTTGCCGATGCCGGTTTCCGGATCGGGCGTGATGTTGGTGGTCATCACCGTGCCGAAAGGCGTCTCGAGTGCGAACCCGCCGGCATAGGGCACGCCGTCCTTGGCCGTATGGCAGACCGCGCAGGCGCCGAGGGCGGCGAGCTGGCGGCCCCGTTCGATCGTCGCCGCCGACCAGGTCGCGGGATCGGGCCGGGCGATCGGCGCGATCGCGGGGGCTATCGCGAGCGAGATCGCAGCGAAGCCTGTAGCTCCGGCGAAAGCCGCGCCGAGCTTGCTCCACAGGCCGAAACGCCGGGGCTTCTCCCGCAGTTGCGGCGCGGCGGGCGCTGCCGCCGGCAGCCGCCCGAGGCCGGCGAGCACGCGCTCGGGCGTCAGCGGCAATTCGCGGAAGCGGACCCCAGTCGCGTCATAGACGGCGTTGACGATGGCAGCGGCGCTCGGGACCGAAGCCGACTCGCCGGCGCCGAGCGGCGCCTCATGCTGCTTGTCGACGAGCAGCACGTCGATCGCCGGCAGCTCCGGGAAAGTCAGGACGGGGTAGGCTCCCCAGTCACGGGCCGCGACGGCGGTGGTCTGCGAGAAGCTCACCTCCTCGCGCAGCACGCGGCTGGTCGACTGCAGGACATTGCCGTGGACCTGATGGGTCACGCCGGCCGGGTTGACGATCATGCCGGTGTCCTGGCCGACGGTGACGCGGCTGACCGTGACCTCGCCGGTGGTACGATTGACCGCGACATCGGCGACCCAGGCGGCCCAGGCGGCGCCGACGCCCGGCCAGCTGCCGTGGACATAGCGCGCCTGGGCGAAGCCGCGGCCGCGCATGATATCGCCGTCGGCCTCCATGCGCGGGCCGACATGCGACTGCCAGCCCGCCCGCTCGGCGGTGGCACGGGTCAGCTCGGCGGCGCGCTCGTCATTGATATGGCGGAGGCGGAATTCGACCGGGTCGACGCCGGCCTCATGGGCGAGCTCGTCGATATAGCTCTCATGGGCGAAGACGTTCGGCATGGCCGAGACGCCGCGCAGCCAGGAGGCGCGGACGATCGGCGGCATGTCATAGGCCGTCAGCCGCATGTTCTCGTAATCGTAGGACGGCACGGCGGTACGGTCGCCCATGCGCAGCGTCGCCGGCTGGTTCGGGATCCGCCCGGTCAGCAGCAGTGCCAGCGTCGGCGCCGCGTTCGACGGATACCAGGTATGGAAATCATAGGCTGCGAGCGAGGCATCGGGGCCGAGCCCGCCCTTGATGTCGATCAGCTGGGCGGCGCCCTTCGGCTCCCAGAGATGTTCCTGCTCGCGGGTGAGCTGGACGCGCACCGGCGCGCCGACTGCGCGCGAGAGCAGCACCGCATCGGCGGCGACGTCGTCGGCGCAGTTGCGGCCATAGCAGCCGGCGGCCTCGTGGCGGACGATGTCGATCTGCTCGCGCGGCAGGCCGGTGAGCACGGCGAGGTCGTTCTGGAGCGGAAACGGGTTCTGGCTGCCGGTCCAGACGGTGATGCCGTCGGCGCGCACATCGGCGACGGCGCAGGACGGGCCGATCGAGCCATGCATGTGGTAGGGCCAGACGTAAGTCCGGTCGAGCCGCTTCTCGAGCGTGCCGAGAGCGGCCTCGACATCGCCCTCGTCGACCAGCAGGCGTGGGGTCGAGGGATGGGCGCGCAGGGCCTGGGCGACGTCGGAGAGGTCCGGCGGCGTGAACGAGCGCCAGTCCACCTTCAGGGCGAGCGCGGCCTCCGCGGCCTGCTCCTCGCGCTCGGCCACGATGCCGATGAAATCGCCCTCGACGACGAGGGCGCGGATGCCGGGAATGCCGGCGATCGAGTCGCGGTCGACCGCGATCAGGCTCCGTCCAACGAAGTCGCCGGCATCCATGCCGGAGTAGGGCGGGCGGACGACGCGGCCGTGCAGCATGCCGGGCACGCGCACATCGTGGACATAGACGAAGCTGCCATCGACCTTGGCGGGGATGTCGACCCGTGCCACCGATCGGCCGATCAGCCTGTGATGGTCGATCGGCTTGAACTGCGCGCTCTCGGCCAGCGGCAGCAGCAGGCGCTCATTGGCGAGCAGCGTGTCGAGGCCGATCGCCGGCACTGCGGCCTCGCCGCGATAGAGCCGGCCGTCGCGCAGACTGATCTCGTCTTCGCCGCAGGCGAGCGCCGCGGCGGCGAGCGTTATCAGCCGGGCGCGGATCTGGGTCGCGCCGATCCGCATCGCGACCGAGGTGACCTGGATCGTCTCGCTGGCGATGGTCGCGCCCTGGTCCGGCGTATCGGCGGTGTCGCCGAGCACCATCTCGACGGCGTCGAAAGGGAAGTCGAGCTCCTCGGCCACCATCTGGGCGAGCGCGGTGCGGATGCCCGTGCCGAGATCGACATGGCCGCAGAAGGCGAGAATCCGCCCTTCGGCGGTGAGGCAGATATGCAGGTCGAGCGCGTCCTCGGAGGTGTCGCCAGCCGGCGCGCCCTTGCGCGGCGCGACGACGGCGATGATGCCGCCGCGCTGCAGCAGCGCCCTTCGCGAGAGCGGAGATGGTGGCACGCTGTCATTCATGGTGCAGCCGCCTCGCCGGCCTGCCCGCGCTCGGCGGCGAGCAGCACGGCCTTGACGATCTCGACATGGGTGCCGCAGCGGCAAAGATTATAGCGCAGCGCTTCGCGCACCTGTGCTTCGCTTGGCGCCGGATTCACGGCCAGGAAGGCCTTGGCGGTCATGATCATGCCGTTGATACAGTAACCGCATTGCGCGGCCTGGGCGTCGATGAAGGCCTGTTGGACCGGGTCGGGCCCCTCGCTGCTGCCGAGCCCTTCCAGCGTGACGATCTCGCGCGCCTCGGCGAGGCGGACCGGCAGGGCGCAGGCGCGAGCTGCAATGCCGTCGATCAGCACGGTACAGGCGCCACATTCGCCGAGGCCGCAGCCGAATTTCGGGCCGTTCAGCGAAAGATCGTTGCGCAGGAAGAAGAGCAGGGGAGTCTGCGGCTCGCCCTCGACGAGGTGATCGGCGCCGTTGACGCGCAGGGCGAAGCGCCGCGTCGTTCTCATGGCTCGCCCAAGCGGGGCGAGGCGCCTCTGATCGCGATTGTCGTCACGTGACCCAAATCGTTCGTATGCGAATGAGAATAATGACAAGTCACGGCGTGCGGCAAGCGGCATTTACGCAGGGAGACGCGCTGCCGTTATGCTCGCCCTTGTGGCGAGCATCCGCGTCCTGAACACGCCTTCGCCGACGGAAGCGAAGACGTGGGTGGTCGGCATAAGGCCGACCATGACGGGACGGAGCGGGGACCGCTCAGTGCTGGACGGAGGGGATCTTCTCGGCCGGCGGGGTGTTGCGGCTGATGCCGCTGCGCACGATGCCGTCGATCACAATCATGCCGATGCCGGGCAGGTCGCCGAGCTGGATCGAGTCGAGGAAGTTCCTGCCGGCGGAATGCTGGGCCTTGTCCATGAAGACGAAATCGGCGCTGCGCCCGACCTCAATCAAGCCGCAATCGAGGCTGCGCATGCGGGCGGTGTTACCGGTGGCGAAGCAGAACGCCACCTCGGCCGGGACGTCGCCGAGCGAAGACAGCATCGAGACCATGCGGACGATGCCGAGCGGCTGGACGCCGGAGCCGGCCGGGCCGTCGGTGCCAAGGATGACGCGGTTCATCTCGCCCATCTCGCGGGCGACGCGCAGCGTGTAGAGCGCAGCGCGCTCATTGCCGTTATGGACGAGCTCAAGGCCGCGCTTGCAGCCCTCGCAGATGCAGCGGATTTCCTTGTCGGGCAAGGCGGTATGGCCGCCATTGATGTGGCCTACGACATCGGTGTCGGCCTCGAGCACGACATCGGCGCCGATCAGGCCGGAACCGGGGATCGAGGGGCCGCCGGTGTGGATCGTCGACTGGATGCCGTATTTGCGGGCCCAGGCCACCATCTCCTTGGCGCGAGCGCCGTCCTTGACGCCGCCGAGGCCGACTTCGCCGAGCAGCTTCACGCCGGCATCGGCCAGGTCCTTGAAGTCCTGCTCGACCATGCCGGGCTCGATCACCGGCGCGCCGGCATGGATCTTGACGCCGCCGGGCCGGAAGGCGGTGAAGGCGCGCTGCGCATAGATCGCCATCGCCTTCAGGCCGACAATGTCCTTGGGACGGCCGGGGGTGTGGACCTCGCCGGCCGAGATCATGGTGGTGACGCCGCCATGCATGGTCGAGTCGATCCAGCCGAGCTGGTTCTGGCGCGGCGTCCAGTCGCCGGCGACGGGGTGGACATGGCTGTCGATCAGGCCGGGCGAGAGCACGGTGCCATGGGCGTCGATGACGGTGTCGGCCTGGTCGGTGTCGAGGTCCTTGAAGCGGCCGATCGCGGCGATCCTGCCGCCGATGGCGATAAGCGTGTCGGCGTCCAGGATCGGGCGCTCGATGTCGCCCGAGAGCATCAAGCCGATGTTCTTGATCACCAGCTTGTGGTTGGCGCCGACCGTCGCCGTCTGCAGTTCAGCCATCTCGTTCCGCCCTCTGAAGCCCTGGATATCCTCTCCGTCCCGAACCCGATTGACAAGTGCGATCGAAGGCGGCATATCGTTTGTGTACGAACAAGTTTTGCACCCGCCTTCCCAGCCTGTCAAGCGGCAAGGATCCCGCATGGCCTTCGCAGTGACTAGCGCCTGCATCCGCTGCAAATACATGGATTGCGTCGAAGTCTGTCCGGTGGACTGCTTCTATGAAGGCGAGAACATGCTCGTCATCCATCCCGACGAGTGCATCGACTGCGGCGTCTGCGAGCCGGAATGCCCGGCCGAGGCGATCGTGGCCGACAACGCCGAGGGCGCAGCCGAGTGGCTCGCCCTCAATGCCAGGCTGGCGCCGCTCTGGCCGAACATTACCGAGAAGGGCGAGCCGCCTTCCGATGCCGATGCGTGGAAGGGAATACCGGACAAAATCGACCTGCTTTCCGAACGCGCCGCGACGTGATAAGCGAATGACGGCGTCCAATAATCTGCTTTTTCGCTAGACTATCCAGGGATCTACGAGATGAGCAATTTCTACGAGGAGCGCGTGCTCAGCGTCCACCACTGGACGGACACGCTCTTCAGCTTCACGACGACCCGCGACACGACGTTCCGCTTCAAGAACGGCCAGTTCACGATGATCGGCATCAAGGTGAACGAAAAGCCGCTCCTGCGCGCCTACAGCGTGGTCAGCACCAATTACGACGAGAACCTCGAGTTCTTCTCGATCAAGGTGCCGGACGGGCCGCTGACCTCGCGCCTGCAGAACCTCCAGGTCGGCGACCCGATCATCATCGGCAAGAAGGCGACGGGCACGCTGGTGCTCGACAACCTCAAGGATGGCAAGCGGCTGTTCCTGCTCGGCACCGGGACGGGGCTCGCGCCCTTCCTGTCGCTGATCCGCGATCCCGAGACCTATGAGCGCTACGAGAAGGTGGTGCTGGTGCATGGCTGCCGGCAGGTCGCCGAGCTCGCCTATGGCGAGCAGATCACGCAGCACCTGCCGAATGACGAGTTCCTCGGCGAGATGATCCGCGACCAGCTGATCTACTATCCGACGGTGACGCGCGAGCCCTTCCGCAATCGCGGCCGCATCACCGACCTGCTCACCTCCGGCCAGCTCTTCGAGGATATCGGCCAGGGGCCGCTCGATCCCGCCAGCGACCGCTTCATGCTCTGCGGCAGCCCGCAGATGCTGGTCGATCTCAAGCAGATCTTCGAGTCGCACGGCATGGAAGAGGGCAACCATGGCGAGGCAGGCGACTATGTGATCGAGCGGGCCTTCGTCGAGCGCTGAGCCCGCCGCCTCGAAACCCAGTCAAGAATCGGACGGCCGGCCCAAATCCACGGGCCGGCCGTTTTCGTTCGTGCTGGGCCCAGCGCCTTTTCAAGGCTCCGGCCCCTTTTGGCTTGTCCCCGGGTCGCAGCGGTCTGGGGCATACGCAGGGCCTTCAGAGAAAGAAGGGCAGGGCCCGAAACAGAAGAAACCCGGGTCGCCTTTCGGCGCCCGGGATGAGGAGGTTCCGTGGTGTCGGAGCTTGATCGCTGCCGCCGCCAGGGCTGGCTCAGCGATGCGTCAGCTGGCGGTTGAACAGCATCATCAGGCTGTTGCAGCTCACCGCGAATACGGTCAGCAGGAGCGCGATCGCCATGATCGTGTCGATCTGGCCGATATTGATGGCGCTGGTCAGCATGAAGCCGAGGCCGCGCTGCGAGGCGAACATCTCGCCGATCAGCACGCCGAGCAGCGTCAGCGAGAAGCCGAGGCGCACGCCCGAGATGATCTCCGGCAGGATCGCCGGCAGGATCACGGTGAAGGCGGATTGCGAAGGCGAGAGCCGCATCACCTGCGAGGTCCGGCGATAGACCGGCTTCATCTGCCGGATCGCGTTCATCGAGAACAGGGTGATCGGGATCAGCCCATGCATCACGCCGAAGGCGATCTTGGCGGAGATGCCGAGGCCGAAGCAGAGCAGCACCAGGGGATAGAGCACGACCTTGGGGATCGAATAGAGCGTCGTCAGGATCGGCTCTGCGACGTTGCCGGCGAGCTTGCGGACGCCAAGTACGATGCCGAGGCTGATGCCGCCGAGCAGCGAGAGGGCGAAGGCGGCGACGAAGGCCCGCATCGTCTCGCTGATGTTCACCCAGAACTCGCCGGTGCCGAGCAGGGCGCCGAGCTTGACGACGGTCTGCAGCGGCGAGGCGATGGCGGAGGCGCCGACGAGCAGATGGAAGCCCTGCCAGAGCAGGATGAAGGTCAAAAGGACGATGAGAGTGCCGGCGAGTTTGGGCATGGCGTCACCTCACCGCTGGCGGCGCGCCTGGAGGCGCCGGTCGATCATGTTGAGGATCGTGTTGACGATGGTGACGGTCACCAGCACGAGCAGGATCAGCGCGTACATGTGCCCGTTCTCGAACAGGTTGTAGGCGTAGGCGATGGCGTAGCCGATGCCGGCGCCGGAGAGGATGAACTCCGAGGCGATCACCCCGATGAAGGAGTAGGCGACCGAGAGCTTCACGCCGGTGAAGAGATAGGGCAGCGTCGCCGGAAGCTCGACGAGGAGCGCCGTCTTGGCCCGCGACATCCGGTAGATCTGCGCGGTCTTGCGCAGCACACGCGGGATCCGGTCGAGCCCGTTTAGCGTCGCGGTGATCATCGAGACGACGGCCAGCAGCACGGCGATCGCGATGATCGAGGCGGAGCCGACGCCGAAGAGCGTGATGAAGATCGGATAGAAGACGAAGGTCGGGACGGCATAGTAGCTCGCGAGCAGCGGCTCGAGCGCGTCACGCAGGGCCGGCAGCGAGTAGATGATCAGGCCCGCCACGAAGCCGAGCAGGATCGAGAGCGCGGTCGAGATGGCGATGTTGGTGAAGGTCGTCCTGATATCGGCCGAGAACTGGCCGGTGCGCAGGATCTCGACGAGCTCGACCACCATCTGCGAGGGGGCGAGCATCACCATGCGAGGGATGACGCCGACCCGGCAGAGCAGCTCCACCGCGAGGATCATCGTCGCGACGACGATCAGGCGCAGCCATTTTTCCGACATGGCTCAGCTCTTCCCGGCGGACATGATCTTCAGCGCTTCGATGCGCAGCTTCTCCCAGAGCCGGGCGGTGATGTCGCCGAAATGCGGCGTCGAGACCACGCGGCTGTCGCGGTCGCGCTCCCAGCCGGTCTCGACGAAGTCGATGAAGGTACCCGGCCTGGTCGACATCACGCCGACCCGGTCGGACAGCATCGCCGCCTCGTCGAGCGCGTGGGTGATCAACAGCACCGTCGCCGAAGTCTCGCGCCAGAGCCGCAGCAACTCGTCGCCCATCAGCAGGCGCGTCTGCTGGTCGAGCGCGCCGAAGGGCTCGTCGAGCAGGATCAGCCTCGGCTGCATGACGAGAGTCCGGGCGATGCAGACCCGCTGGCGCATGCCGCCGGAGAGCTGGGCCGGAAACGAGGCCGCGAAATCCTTCAGCCCCATGAAGCCGATGGCGTAGTCGACGCGGCGCTTGATCTCGGCCGGGTCGACCCCGGCGCGCCGGAGCCCGAAGGCGACGTTGTCGCGGACATTGAGCCAGGGGAAGGAGGCGTCCTCCTGGAAGACGACGCCGACCCCGTCGGGAACGCCGTTGACCGGCTTGCCCTCGAAATGCGCCGTGCCGGCCTGCGGGGCGCTCAGCCCCGCAAGAATGTCGAGCAAGGTCGACTTGCCGCAGCCGGAAGGGCCGACGACCGAGAAGAATTCGCCCTTGGCGAGGTCGAGGTCGATCGGTCCCAGCGCATGCAGCGTCGATTTCGGCAGCTGGAAGATCCGTGTGACGCCGCGCAGCGTCGCATGGGCTTCAGCGGGCGCGGGCTGTTTGAGTGTCACGACCTTGGCGCCCGTTGCTGCCGCGCTCATTGCTTGGCCTGCAGGTCGGCAGGCAGGAAGGACTTGTCGAGGATCGTCGACCAGTCGACGTCGTTCTTGACCTCGCCGATCAGCTTCAGGCCCTCGACCATGCGGTTGAGCTCGGTGACGTTGAACTCGCCCTCGCTCCACATCTTCGGGCCGATCATGTTGTCGACGGCTTCCTTGGCGACGGCGGGCTCGAGCTTGTAGAGCTTCTCGATGATCTTGGCGGTCTCGGCGGGGTCCTTGTAGATCGCCTGCACGCCGGCGCGGCGGCCCGCGATGATCGCCTTGAGCTTGTCCGGATTCTCCTGCGCGAACTTGCGGGTGGTGATGCCGACCGAGGTGGTCATCGGCTTCAGGATGTCGCCGGCCTTGTAGACGGTGCGGTATTTGTCCTTGCGGATGATCGAGAGCGGCTCGATCAGGACCGAGCCGACGATCGCGCCCTGCTCGAGCATGGTCAGAGCGGGGACGTAGCCACCGGCCGCGACGCGCTGGACCTTGCTCTGGTCGATGCCCTTCTCTTTCAGCACCATCAGGAAGAGCATTTCGGAAACGGATTTCGGCGAGGTGATCGCGATCTTCTTGCCGACGAGGTCCTCGACGCTTTTCACCTCCGAATTCGGCATGGTGACCATCGAAGCCTCGGCGACGCTGCGCGTGCCGGTGTTGACGATGATCAGGTCGAGGCCCTGGGCCTTGGCGGCGAGCGCCGCGGAGACTGCGACCTCGCCATAGGGCGTCGCGCTGGCCAGGATGTTGCGCACCGTGGTGCCGCCGCCGCCGGAGCCGATGATGCCGGTGATGTCGATGCCGGCCTGCTTGAACAGGCCCTTTTCCATCGCGACCGCATAGGGTGCGCCATAAAGGCTCGCGCCCCACTGCGTCACGGAAATCTCCTCCGCACGCACCGGTGCCTGCAGGGACATCACCGCCACCGCGGCCGCCGCGAATTGGCGGATACCAAAGAAACCCGTCATGCCTCTCTCCCGATCAAGCCCATGCCCGCGATTGTTACCGTTCCGGCATGCTTCCAAATTTTCATTTGTATACAAATAACGATCTCAGCATGCAGAAACCTTGTCAAGCGGGTAAGCGCCCATAAAATGACGGCCGTCGGAGCGGATTTTGAGCGGCCGGTTTGGCCCGGCGCATAGGGCATCTACGCCATATCGCGTGCGATATGGCCTTGGATCGATGCAAAAAGCTCCTTTGGGCCGGCGCAGGGCGCACCGCCGGAATCGACATGCAGCAACGGGGCCAGCATCGGGGCCATAATGGCGTCTGGCAAGCGCGAATGCCGTCGCGCAGCGGATCTAAAATTGTTCGTGTACGAACTATCTTGTGATGAACTGAGTCGATGGCGCGAGCGGCTGAGCTGCTCGGGCGCGTACGGTCAGCCGGCAGAGTTCGCCCGCAGCGTGACCCGATCGAGGGCATAGCCGGTGCGGGCGAGGCTGCGATCGTCGAAGGTTGCGATCGAGACCGGTTCGAGATCGAGCAGGACCGACGGCAGGCCGAGTTCGGCCGCCAGCGCGTTGGCGAAGCGCATCAGCGCCCGTGTCGGCACCGAGCCGGGCAGGCGGGCGGTGGCGAGCTCGGTGATCTGCAAGGTCGCCTCGTCGCGCAGGGAGCGCAGCACGCAGAAGGCGAAGATCGCATGGACGCAGCCGCGCGCATCTTCGAGAACGACGAGGCCGCGGCGGCCATCCTTGCCGGCATAGGAGCGCAGATAGCGCGTCCACTGCGCCTTGCTTACGTCGGGATGGAACATCGAGACGAGCTGATAGGCCCGGCCGGCTTCCACAGGCGTGATCCGTCTTGCTTGCAGGATGTCGTCGCTCACCTTGTCCCTTTCCTCCCAGGGGCCGACGGAGAGGACAGGTGCGGCAACCCGTCCGCATTGATCAGGATCAATTACATACCTACGCTTTGATGCATGGCTCCTTCCGGTTTCGGCGGCACCGCGATGCGGGTCGCAGCGAGGTGAGACGCCGTGGATTGCAGTATTTTGGCCTGTGCCCAGCAACGCCCCCAGAAGGCGGGATGCCAGACTTGCGGCATTCGCCCGATGAGCATCTGCGCTTGCCTGGCCTCGGACGAGCTTGCCTTGCTCGACGCGCTGGCCCATCCGGTGACTTTCGGCGCCAAGGAAACGCTCTTCGTTCAGGGCCAACCGGCCGAGGCCGTGTACAATCTCACCGGCGGCGCGGTGCGGCTCTACAAGCTCCTGCCCGACGGGCGCCGGCAGATCGTCGGCTTTGCCCTGCCGGGCGACTTTCTCGGCCTGGCGATGCGCGATGCCTTCGGCTTCTCCGCCGATGCGATCGAGACCGTCACCGCCTGCGCCTTCCCGCGTTCGGCCTATTCGGCGCTGGTCGACGCCAAGCCGCATCTGCTGCGGCGGCTGCACGACTACGCCACGCATGAACTAACCCTGGCCCAGGAGCAGATGCTGCTGCTCGGCCGACGCAATGCCGAGGAGCGGCTGGTCTGCTTCCTGCTGACCATGCGCGAGCGCTGGGCGAGGCTAGGGCGTTCCACGACGACGATCGAGCTGCCGATGAGCCGCCAGGACATCGCCGATTTCCTCGGGCTGACGATCGAGACAGTCAGCCGGACCTTCAGCAAGCTGGCCAGGAACCGCAAGATCCTGATCGTGCCGGACGGGGTGCGCCTGCTCGACATCGAGGGCATGACGAGCCTCGCTGCGGCCTGAGCATCCGAACCAGCCGTGGCCTAATCGCCTGGCTCGCCGCGTCTCTGCGCGGGGTGTCGGGCGCAGCTTTGCGTGCGCTGCTTGCTGCGGCGCAAAACGCCCGTGCGACCACTGACGTCGGGGCGGCTTTCTCCCTCGATCGCCACGCTCTTCCCGCTCTTCAGAAGCAGTTGATCTGCATCAAGGCCAAGTCTCGCACGGACGGGTAACCCCTCGGCAGGAGGCGCCTGTGTTGCGCTGCAGCGAGATAAAGGGGTGTCGCATGGCGGCGATGGGCTATCCGATCCGGCGGGCCACGGTGGGGGAGATAGGCGGGATGGTGCTCGCGGCCGCGTCCGTGCTGCCGCTGATCCTGATCGCTGCCATGACCGAAGACCGTGGCTACGCTTTCCATGCGGCCCTCGGTGCGCTGGCGGCGCTGGGGTCCGTGTTCCTGATCGCAAACCGCTGCTTCCGGCCCGGCCAGGTGCCGGCGCCGCAGGAGATCGGCGGCCGGCCGAACTACAATATGGAGCCGGTCAAGTTCGCGACCGTCGCCGCAATGGTCTGGGGCATCGCCGGCTTCACGGTCGGGCTGATCATCGCCCTGCAGCTCGCCTTCCCCGATCTCAACTTCGACCTGCCCTGGATCAATTTCGGCCGCTTGCGGCCGCTGCACACCTCGGCGGTGATCTTCGCCTTCGGCGGCAACGTGCTGATCGGCACCTCGTTCTACGTGGTCCAGCGCACCAGCCATGCCCGCCTCGCCGGCGATCTCTCGCCCTGGTTCGTGGTGCTCGGCTACAACCTCTTCATCGTCATCGCCGGCACCGGCTACCTGCTCGGCATCACCCAGAGCAAGGAATACGCCGAGCCGGAATGGTATGCCGATCTCTGGCTGACCGCGGTCTGGGTCGTCTATCTCCTGATCTTCCTTGGCACGCTCGCCAAGCGCAAGGAGCCACACATCTATGTGGCGAACTGGTTCTATCTCGGCTTCATCCTGACCATCGCCGTCCTGCATATCGGCAACAACGTCGCCTGGCCGGTCTCGATCCTGTCGCCGAAGTCCTACGGCCTCTGGTCGGGCGTGCAGGACGCGATGTTCCAGTGGTGGTACGGCCATAACGCGGTCGGCTTCTTCCTGACCGCCGGCTTCCTGGCGCTGATGTATTATTTCGTGCCGAAGCGGGCCGAGCGCCCGGTCTACAGCTACCGGCTCTCGATCATCCACTTCTGGGCGCTGATCTTCCTCTACATCTGGGCCGGCCCGCACCATCTGCACTACACCGCGCTGCCGGACTGGGCGCAGACGCTCGGCATGACCTTCTCGATCATGCTGTGGATGCCCTCCTGGGGCGGCATGATCAACGGGCTGATGACACTGTCGGGCGCCTGGGACAAGCTGCGCACCGATCCGGTCCTGCGGATGATGGTGGTCTCGCTCGCCTTCTACGGCATGTCGACCTTCGAAGGCCCGCTGATGTCGATCAAGGCGGTGAACGGGCTCTCGCACTACACCGACTGGACCATCGGCCACGTCCATTCCGGCGCGCTCGGCTGGGTCGCCTACATCTCCTTCGGCGCGATCTACTGCCTCGTGCCTTGGCTGTGGAACCGCAAGGAGCTGTATTCGCTCAAGCTGGTGAACTGGCACTTCTGGATCTCGACGCTCGGCATCGTGCTCTACATTTCGGCGATGTGGGTGTCGGGGATCATGCAGGGCCTGATGTGGCGGGCCTACACCTCGCTCGGCTTCCTCGAATACTCCTTCATCGAGACGGTCGCGGCGATGAAGCCCTACTACGTGATCCGCGCGATGGGCGGCGGCCTCTTCCTCGCCGGCGCGCTGATCATGGCCTTCAACCTCTGGATGACGGTGAGGAGCGGCGCGCCGCAGCGCGAGCACGCGCCCGATCCGCAGCTCGTCCCCGCCCAGTAAGGAACCTGTCCCATGTCGAGCCTCGACGCCCCCAAGCAGGCGCCGCGCCAGTCGCTGTGGTCGAAGCACAAGATCTTCGAGACCAATTCGATCATCCTGGTGATCGGGGTGCTGATCGTGATCTCGATCGGCGGTCTGATCGAGATCGCGCCGCTGTTCTACCTGCGCAACACGATCGAGAAGGTCGAGGGCATGCGGCCCTACACGCCGCTGGAGCTTGCCGGCCGCGCGATCTACGTCCGCGAGGGCTGCTACAACTGCCACAGCCAGATGATCCGGCCGCTGCGCGACGAGATCGAGCGCTACGGGCACTACTCGCTCGCGGCCGAGAGCATGTACGACAAGCCCTTCCAGTGGGGCTCGAAGCGGACCGGGCCCGATCTCGCCCGCGTCGGCGGCAAGTACTCGGACGAATGGCAGCTCGCCCATCTCAATCGGCCGCGCGATCTCGTGCCGCAGTCGATCATGCCGGGCTATCCCTTCCTGGCGAAGACCGAGCTCAACTACAACGACATCGCCAATCATCTGCGCGCCAACCGCGCCAGCGGCGTCCCCTACACCGACGAGATGATCGAGGACGCGAAGCGCGATCTCGAGGCGCAGGCGACGCCTGACCATCCGCGCGCCGCCGAACTGGAGAAGCGCTACCCGAAGGCGCAGATCCGCGACTTCGACGGCGACGCCCAGAAGATCAGCGAGGCCGATGCCCTGATCGCCTATCTGCAGGTGCTCGGCACGCTGGTCGACTTCAAGCTCTACGACGACAAGGCCAACATCCGGTGAGCACCGCCATGACGACATCGACCTACACCTGGCTCGCTCAATTCGCCCAGTCGACCGGCGTCCTCTACTTCATGGGCGTGTTCCTGGCGATCTGCGCCTACGCCCTCTGGCCGAGCAACCGCGCGCGCTTCGAAGAAGCGGCCCGCACCCCCCTGCGGGAGGACTGAACCATGGCCGAGCAGGACAAGAACACACCGCAGTTCGACGCCGCCACCGGCCAGTCGACCACCGGCCATGACTGGGACGGCATCCAGGAGCTGAACACGCCGCTGCCGCGCTGGTGGCTCGGCATCTTCTACGCCACGATCATCTGGTCGATCGGCTACTGGATCGTCTACCCGGCCTGGCCGCTGGTGACCGACGTGACCCGCGGCGTGATCGGCTATGCCTCGCGCATCGACATCGCGCAGGACATGGCGCTGCTGAAGCAGGAGCGCGCGGCCCAGTCCAAGGCGCTGACGGAAGCCTCCTTCGAGCAGATCAAGGCCGATCCGGAACTGTTCCGCATCGCCATGGCGCAGGGCAAGGCCGCCTTCGGCGACAATTGCGCCGCCTGCCACGGCGTCGGCGGCGGCGGGGCCAAGGGCTATCCGAACCTCAACGACGACGACTGGCTCTGGGGCGGCTCGTTCGCCGAGATCCAGAAGACGCTGGAGCACGGCATCCGCTTCGCCGGCGATCCCGATACGCGCGTCAGCCAGATGCCGGCCTTCGGCCGCGATAAGATGCTCGACGCCGCCCAGATCCGCGCCGTCGCCAACCATGTCCGGTCGATCGCCGGCCTGTCGACCGAGCCGAAGGCCGATCTCGCCGGCGGCGCCAAGCTCTATGCCGATAACTGCGCCGCCTGCCATGGCGACCAAGGCAAGGGCAATCGCGAGATGGGCGCGCCCGACCTGACCGACGCGATCTCGCTCTACGGCATGGACATGGCGTCGCTGACCGAGACCATCACCAACAGCCGCAACGGCGTGATGCCGGCTTGGCAGCAGCGGCTCGACGCCACGACGATCAAGGCGCTGACCGTCTACGTGCACTCGCTCGGCGGAGGCCAATAACATGTCGACTGCCGACGCAGACGATCTGCCCCTCTTCGCTCCCTCGAAGAAGGTCTATCCGCAGAGCGTCTCCGGCCCCTATCGGAGGGCGAAGTGGATCATCCTCGTCCTCTGCCTCGGCATCTACTACCTGCTGCCCTTCCTGCGTTGGGACCGCGGCCCCAACCTGCCCAACCAGGCGGTACTGGCCGACATCGCCAATAACCGCTTCTACTTCTTCTTCATCGAGATCTGGCCGCAGGAGGTCTACTACTTCACGGGGCTGCTGATCCTGGCAGCCTTCGTGCTGTTCCTGATGAATGCCGTCGCCGGCCGGGTCTGGTGCGGCTATCTCTGCCCGCAGACGGTCTGGACCGATCTCTTCCTCGCCGTCGAGCGCTTCTTCGAGGGCGACCGGCGCGAGCGGATCAAGCGCGACGAGGCGTCCTGGTCCTTTGACAAGGCCTGGCGCAAGACCGCCAAGCACGCGGTCTGGCTGGTGATCGCCTGGTGGACCGGCGGCGCCTGGGTGCTCTATTTCGCCGATGCGCCGACGCTGGTGAAGGAACTTGCGACCTTCACCGCCCCGCTCTCGGCCTATGTCTGGATCGCGATCCTGACCTTCACCACCTATTCGCTCGCCGGGATCATGCGCGAGCAGGTCTGCACCTATATGTGCCCCTGGCCGCGGATCCAGGCGGCACTGACCGACGACGACGCGCTCAACGTCACCTATCGCTATGACCGCGGCGAGCCGCGCGTCTCGGTCAAGCAGGCCCAGCGCCTGCGCAGCACCGGTGCGCCGGCCGGCGACTGCATCGACTGCAACCAGTGCGTCGCGGTCTGCCCGACCGGCATCGACATTCGCGACGGCGCGCAGATGGACTGCATCCAGTGCGGGCTTTGCATCGACGCCTGCAACACGGTGATGACTAAGGTCGGCTATCCCGCGGGGCTCATCGCCTACGATACCGACGACAACGTCAATCGCCGGCAGGCCGGCCAGAAGCCGGTCTATCGGCCGCTGCGCGCGCGCACCCTGACCTATGCCGGCCTGATCCTGGTGGTCGGTGGGGCGATGGTCTACCAGCTCGCGACGCGCAAGATGGCCGACATCTCGGTCCTGCACGAGCGCTCGCCGCTGTTCGTCAAGCTCAGCGACGGCTCGATCCGCAACAGCTACACCGTCCGCCTGCTCAACAAGCGGCCGGAATCGCGGCCCTTCGCGCTGACGGTATCGGGGCCGGCGGGCGCGCGCATCGAGGCGGTCGGCTCGGCGGCGACCGCCGATCTGCGGCCGGTCGTGACGGTCGAGCCCGACAGCTCGCGCGAGGTCCGCGTCCTGGTCACGGTTCCGGCGGATGTCCATCTCGACAAGTCGCAGCCGGTCACCATCACCGCCTCGGATCTCTTCGCCGGCGAGGTCGTGCGGGCCGAGGATCACTTCATGGCGCCGTAGAGCGTTTTCGAGCGAAGTGAATACCGCTTAGCGTGAAGAAAACGCGATAAAACAAAGAGATAGAGAATTTCCGAGATTCAGGGAATCGCGGAAATTCTCTAAGCCGGATTTCTCTGGCGGGCGCGCAAATGGCGCCCGCCCGAGGCCCGATCTGATCGGGATCAAAGTGTACGGGCAGGAACCATGCGAAATCTTCGTTCCGAGGCTTTCCCCTTCCTGTCCTAGCGAGAGCTCCATGTCCTGCTGCGGAGGCTTTGCCATGCCGATCGACCTGCCAGCGCCGCCGCCGGCGCCGCGCGCGCCCTTCAGGCTCAGCGGCCGCTTCGTGCTCTTCGCGATGATCGGCTTCTTCGCCGTGGTCGCGGGCGTCAACGGGGTGATGATGACGATCGCGATCCGGACCATGCCGGGCGTCGACGTCAGGAGCGCCTACGAGACCAGCCAGCGCTTCAACCAGGAGATCGCCCGCATGCGGGCGCAGAACGAGCGCGGCTGGCATGTCGACGCCGATCTGCGGCGGGAGGGCGGCGCCGAGGTCGTGGCCGTGACCTTCGCGGACAAGTCCGGGCAGCCGGTCGCCGGGCTCTCCGTCGATGTCAGGCTGGAGCATCCGGCGCGGCGCGGCAGCGACCGGCAGGTCGAGCTCGCCGAGATCGCGCCCGGGCACTACCAGGCCCGGCTTTTGGACCTGCCGGCCGGAGCCTGGACGCTGGTGCTCAGCGCCCAGCGGGACGCCGCCGCCGTCTTCGATACCCGCAGCCGCGTGATGCTGAAGGATTGAGCCATGGCTGACGGCCAGGACCTCTCGATCTTCGTGCGGCATGGCACCGGTGGTGTCGCCGGCATGGAGCTCGCCGTCGACGGCATGCGCTGCGCCGGCTGCATGCATGCGATCGAGCGCGGCCTCGCCCGCGAGACCGGCATCCTGAACGCGCGGGTCAATCTCGCCCTCAAGCGCGTCACCGTCGAATGGCGCGAAGGGGCGCTCCGGCCCGAAGCCATCGTCGCCAGCCTCGCCGCACTCGGCTTCAAGGCCTATCCGTTCCTGCCGGCGCATGAGCGCGAGGCGGCGCAGCAGGAGGACAAGCGGCTGCTGCGCTATCTCGGCGTCGCAGGCTTCGCCTCGATGAACATCATGCTGTTGTCGGTCTCGGTCTGGTCCGGCAACGCCAACGACATCAACCCGGTCACGCGCGACTTCTTCCACTGGGTCTCGGCGCTGATCGCGCTGCCGACCGCGGCCTATGCCGGCCGGCCCTTCTTCGAGAGCGCGCTGCGGGCGCTGCAGGCCGGGGCCGTCAACATGGACGTGCCGATCATGCTCGGCATCGTGCTGGCGCTGGGCATGTCAGTCATCGTCACGCTGAACCATGGCGAGCACGCCTATTTCGACGGCGTGGTGATGCTGATCTTCTTCCTCCTGATCGGGCGCTATCTCGACCAGCTGATGCGCCGGCGCACCCGCGATCTCGCCGGCAATCTCGCGGCGCTCAAGGCGGAGACCGCGACGCGGCTCGGCGCCGATGGCAGCAGCGTCATCGTGCCGATCGCCGCGATCGCGCCGGGCGATCTCGTGCTGGTGCGACCGGGCGAGCGGGTCAGCGTCGACGGCCTGGTCGAGGCCGGCGCCTCCGAGCTCGACCAGAGCCTGGTCACCGGCGAGACCGCGCCGGCCTCGGTCGCCGTTGGCGAGCGCGTCCATGCCGGCACGCTCAATCTCTCGGGCGCGCTGACGATCCGGGTCGAGGCTGCGGGAGCCGGGACGCTGCTCTCCGAGATCGACCGGCTGATGGCCCAGGCCGTCGAGAGCCGCTCGCGCTATGTCCGACTCTCCGACCGCGCGGCGAGGCTCTACGCCCCCGTCGTGCACGCGACCGCGCTCGCGACCTTCCTGGGCTGGATGCTCTTCGGCCTCGCCTGGCACCAGGCGCTGATCATCGCCATCACCGTCCTGATCATCACCTGCCCCTGTGCGCTCGGCCTAGCGATCCCCGCGGTGCAGGTCGTCTCGGCGGCGGCGCTGTTCAAGCGCAAGGTCATGCTGAAGCAGGGAGACGCGCTCGAACGCCTGGCAGAGGTCGACACCGTGGTGTTCGACAAGACGGGAACGCTGACCCTGCCAGAACCCGGTTTGAGCAATCTGGCGGCGATCGCGCCGGACGTGCTCGCCGCCGCCGGAGCGCTCGCCGCGGCGAGCCGCCACCCGCTGGCCCGGCCGATCGCCATGGCGGCGGGGGAGCCGCGGCCGCTCGAGACAGTGCGCGAGCATCATGGGCTCGGGCTCAGCGCCACGGTCGACGATGTCGAGATGCGCCTCGGCAGCGTCGCCTTCTGTGGAGCGGAAGCTGAAGCCATGGCCGTGTCGGCCGCCTACCCTGCCGCTTCGCTGATCGCCTGGCGCCATGGGGCGCGTTGCGCCGTCTTCGCCGTCGACCAGCATTTGCGGCCCGACGCCGCGGCGAGCATCCGCGATCTGCGGACGCTCGGCCTCGACGTCGTCATCCTCTCCGGCGACCGGGCCGAGGCCGTGGTGCCGCTCGCCGAGGCCCTGGGGATCGCGGAGTTCAAGGCCGGGCAGCGGCCGGACGAGAAGATCGCCGAACTCGAGCGCCTCGCCGCCGCCGGCCGCAGGACGCTGATGGTGGGCGACGGGCTGAACGACGCCCCGGCGCTGGCGAGGGCCCATGCCTCGATGTCGCCGATCAGCGCGACCCAGCTGGCGCAGGCCTCGGCCGATATCGTCTTCCTCGGCGAGGAGCTGGCGCCGGTCGCCGCGAGCCTGCGCATCGCGCGCAAGGCGCGCCGGCTGATGGTGCAGAACCTCTGGTTCGCGGTGCTCTACAACGCCGTGGCCGTACCGATCGCGATCGCCGGTTTCGCCACCCCGCTGGTCGCGGCGGTGGCGATGTCGGGCTCGTCGCTGGTCGTGACGCTCAACGCCTTGCGCGCCGGCCGCCAGCCGGCTGCCGTCGTTCGGGAGGGCTCCGCATGAACATCCTGGTCGTGCTGATGCCGCTCGCCCTGGCGCTGGGCCTGACCGGGCTCGCCGCCTTCTTCTGGAACATGCGCACAGGCCAGTACAGCGATCTGGAAGGGCCGGGCTGGCGCATTCTCGACGATGACGACCTTGCCCCGGAGCCGGTGCCGGCCGAGGCGCCGGTCGACGCAAAGGCGGCAGCGCCCCGCTGACTTCGTCTGGAGCTAGCCCTGGCCGAGCTCCGCATTGAGATCCCGTGCCAGGGCCGCGTCGAGCGGTGCGCCGTCCGTCCAGCAATGCCGGACGATCGCGATCTTGCCGGCGTCGATCAGTGAATTTTCGTCGCCGGGCTGGCTGCTTTGCGGCCGGCCACGCCTGATCCGCCAGACCGTGCGCGCGGGATCGTCATCGACGATATCGGCGGCGCCGGCAATCTTGTCGCGGCCGATCCGCGCCAGACCGATCTCGGCCGGCAAGGTCTTCGGCAGGTTGACGCTGAGCCAGGCGCCCTCGCGCGCCCATTGCCCGCGCCGCGCCCAGAGGCTGGCGAGCAGGGCCGCGAGCGCCGCGACGTCTTCTTCGCCATAGCCGCCCTCCTTGACCCGCGACAGGCCGATCGCCGGAACGCCCCAGAAGCAGGCCTCGCGGGCGATCGAGAGCGTGCCGGAATAGGCCGCGTCCTCGCCGGTGTTGCGGCCGTGATTGACGCCCGAGAGCAGGAGGTCCGGCCGGCCGCCATCGGCGAACAGCACGGTCATGGCGCCGACGACGCAATCGGCCGGCGTGCCGGAGAGCGCGTAGACCTGGTTCTCGCGCCGCGTCAGCACGAGATCGCGGTCGAAGGAGAGATGGTGGCTCGCCGCCGTCCATTTGCGCTCTGGCGCAACGACCCAGATGTCGGACCAGAGGCGCGCAGCGGCCCGGCGCAGCAGGGCGATGCCCGGCGCGTCGATGCCGTCGTCATTGGCGATCAGGATACGCATGGTTCAGCCTCAGATCTCGATGATGTCGCCCGGCTTGGGCGCAGGGTTGAGGCCCGGAATGGTGCGGGCCAGCGCACGCGCCGTGGCGGCGTCGCAGGAGTGGGCCAGCACCACCGGCGCGCCATTGGCGGCGGCGAGCGCGGCATTCTCGGGCAGGGTCGGATGGGTCGGGAAGCGCAGCCATTGCGCCTTGCCCGCCGCCAGCATGGCATCGCCCGGGCTGCCCTTCGGCACGTGCCCGGTCAGAAGCACGGGCTTTCGTTCCGCCTGCGCCTGCGCCAGTGCAGCCGCCGAGGGGCCGGCGAGCCCCATTCCGTCATGGCAGAGCAGCGCGGCCTTCGGCAGCGTCTCGCCCTCGCGCCAGAGCAGCGCGCCTGCGAGCTTGCGCGACAACTCGTCGGCAATGCCCGGCGCGAGCCATGAGCCGGCGGCGATCTGCTGCGCCAGCGACGCCTGCATCGAGGGATGGATCGCGATCGGGCTGTCGATCAGCGCTATCAGCTCGACGGAGCGGCCGGAAAGAGGCGTCGGTAGCACCGCGCCGCCGGGATGTGCCTCGAGCCAGCGCGTCACGGCGAGACCACGCTCCCAGGCCGGCACGCGGTCCTCGCCATAGGAGGCGTCGAGCAGGAAGAGGTCGCTGGGCGGCATCCTGTCCATTGCGAAGACCGGGCTCGCCGGCACGACATCGCCGCAATAGCCGAGCCGGCGACCGTCTGCGGTCAGATGGCACCAGACCCCGCCGACGACATGGCCGCTGCGTCCGGTCTCGATCGCGATTCGGCCGAGCCGGAAGGGCTTGCCGGCCTCGATGGTCTCGATCTTCGCCGTCTGCGCAAGCGCCCGCTCCTCGGCCGTGGCATAGGCCAGCAGCGTCGCATCGGTCTCGGAGGCGGCTTCCGCCGTCATTAGGACCCGGCCGGAAAACCCGTTGGCGAGGCACCAGCCGAGTGCGCCGACATGGTCCTCATGCGCATGGGTGACGATGATCGCCTCGGTGGCGGCCAGCTCCTCCGGCGAAATCGCCGGATAATAGCCCGGCCCGCGCGGCGCGCTGGTGTCGACGCCGACATCGAGCAGAAGCCGCGTCGAGCCATGTTCGACGCCGATGCAGGTGCGGCCCTTCTCGCCGACGCCGCCGTGAATCCTGATCTTCATGCCGCCAGATCCGCCTCCGGAATGACCCAGCCATCCCTGATGCTGAGGCGGATCGTCTCGCCGGGGGCCGCCGGCGCCGGCTCCGGCGCGTCGAGATGCAGCACCGTTTCCTCGCTTGCGAGCGGGCGCACCTCCATCCGGAAATAGCCGCCCTGATAGGAGAGGCGCTCGACGCGCGCGGCGAGGCCGCCTTCGTCCTGAGCGATCGAAAAATCGCGCGCCCGCAGGCAGATCTTGGCTTGCGCGCTTGCAGCCTGGTCGGAGCGGCAGCGCATCACCGCCTCGACGCCGAGCACATCGACCTTGCAATGGCCGGCTTCCGGCTTCGAAAGCAGCCGCGCCGGCAGCACCATGCCCTCGCCGATGAAGCCCGCCACCGTCGTGTTCGCCGGCTCGCGATAGAGCAGCGAGGGGCTGGCGAGCTGGAGCAGCCGGCCGCGATCCATCACCGCGATCCGGTCGGCCAGCGCCATCGCCTCGGCCTGATCATGGGTGATGTAGACCATGGTCGTGCCGGTGCGCTCGTGGAAGCGCGAGAACTCCTCCTCCATCGAGGCGCGCAGATGCACGTCGAGATTGGCGAGCGGCTCGTCCAGCAGCACCAGCGAGGGCTCGGTGACGAGGCAGCGCGCCAAAGCGACGCGCTGGCGCTGGCCGCCCGAAAGCAGGCCCGGGCGCCGTTCGGCAAAGCCGGTGAGGCCGACGAGATCGAGCGCCGCGGCGACGCGCCTTGCGCGCTCGGGATCGCGTACGCCGGCGACGGTCAGGCCATAGGCGACGTTTTCCGCCACGCTCATATGCGGCCAGAGCGCATAGGACTGGAAGACGATGCCGAGCTTGCGATGCTCGGGCGGCACATGCCGCTCGGGCGAGGAGAGCAGCCGGTCGCCGATTGTGATCTCGCCGCCATCGAGCTTGTCGAAGCCGGCGATCTGGCGCAGCAGCGTGGTCTTGCCGCAGCCGGACGGGCCGAGCACGGCGATGAACTCGCCATCCTCGACATCGATCGAGACATCGTCGAGCGCGGTGTAGGACCCGAAATATTTGCGGGCCCGGTCGATCTTCAGTCGCGCCACGGCAGCACTCCCTGTGGCAGTTTCTTGGCGAAGAGCAGGGTCGAGAGCATCAGCCCGATGGTGACCAGGACCGTCACCGCCGCCAGCGCCGAGGCATAGGTCGAGTCGCCGCCCTGCTCGAAGGAGAACACCACCACGCCGAGCGTCTCCGTGCCCGACGACCAGAGCAGCGCGGAAACGGTGAGCTCGTTGAAGGCGGTGAGGAAGATCAGCAGCGCGCCCGCCACCGCAGCCGGCGCGACCAGCGGGAAGATGATCGTGACGAGCCGGCGCACAAGCCCGGCGCCGGCGATCTGCGCGGCCTCCTCCAGCGTCCGGTCGAGCTGCAGATAGCCGCTGATGATCGGGCGCAGGCCGAGCACCAGGAAGCGCGCGAGATAGGCGAAGACGATGATCCAGATCGTGTTGTAGAGCGAGACGCCGAGCAGCGGCAGCGGCTTCAGGAAGAGCAGGATCGCGGCGATGGCAAGGACGACGCCCGGCATCGCATAGGGCAGCTCGGCGGCGACGTTGAGCAGGCGTAAGAGCCGCGACTTCTTCCAGACGATGAAATAGGCGAGCGGCACGCAGATCACGACGATCAGGATCGCCGCCGCGCCCGACATCAGGAAACTGTTGACGAAAGCGCGCTTCGAGGCGGCGTGCTCGAGCAGCACATAGGCATAGTTGGCGAGCGTCGCGGTTTTCGCATTCAGCGGCACGCCGAAGGCCGGGATCAGCGATGTCGTGATCAGGCCGAGGAAGGGCAGCGCCAGGATCAGGATGGCGACGGTCCAGAGCAGGATCTCGACCGGGGTGCGCCAGCGCCCGAGCTCGAAGGGCCGTGCCGCGCTGGAGGTGGTGGTGATCCGAAAGTCGCGTCGGCGCAGCATGTAGTCCTGCAAGAGGATGCCGACCATGGCGATGAGGCCGATCAGCAGCGACAGGATCGCGACCTCCGAGAGCACGCCCGGGCCGAGCCCGGCGAGGCGCTGGTAGATCAAGGTCGGCAGCACCAGGAAATTGCCGGGAATGCCGAGAAAGGCGGGAATGCCGAAATTGCCGAGGCTCGAGACGAAGCAGAGCGCGATGCCGGCAATCAGCGGCGGCGTCATCAGGGGCAGCACGACGGTGCGCAGAACGGTGAGCGGGCTCGCCCCGGCGGCAAGGCCCGCCTCGATCAGCTCCTTCGGCAAGGCGCGCAAGCCGGCGCGCAGGGTCAGGAAGACCAGCGGGGCGTATTGCAGCCCGAGCAGCAGGATGATGCCTTCGCGCGAATAGAGCGGGTTCTTGCTGCCGAGCGGCGGCGCCATGCCGATCAGCTTGAGCAGCGTGCTGGAGGGGCCGAAGAGCTGCAGCCAGGCCAGCGCCGTGACCTGCGGCGCGATCATCAGCGGCAGCACGAAGCAGAAGGTGAAGGCGTTGCGGGCGCGGATGTCGGTCAGCGTCGTCAGCAGCGCCACCGTGCCGCCGAGCAGCACGGCGAGCACGGTCCCGGCGATCGCCGTGACGAGACTGTTGGCGGTCGCCGTCCAGGTCGCCTGGCTGGCGAGGACCTTGCCGAGCGAGGAGGTCGAGAGCGCGCCGCCCGGCGCCAGCCCCTCGAAGACCAGCCGCCCGATCGGCAGCAGGGACAGCACGGCGACGAGCAGGACGAGTCCCCAGAGGAGACCGGTCTCCACGACGCGCGTACGCGTCGTGGCAGCATCCGCTAAGGACATGGAGCCGGTCTCAGTTGCCGAACATGGTGGCGAAACGGGCCTTGTCCGCCTCGGTCGCCTTGACCACGGCCGCGATGTCAGAGGCCATGACGTTGATCTTGGTGCCGGCCGGCAGCCAGGACGGCGAGCCGACGCTCGGCTTGGCCGGGATGTAGCCCATGGCGAGCGCGAGCTTCTGGCCCTCATCCGAGAGGATGAAGTCGACGAAAGCCTTCGAAGCCGCCTCGTTCTTGGTCGTCTTCAGGATCGCGACCGGCTCGGTCACCGCCGGGGCTCCTTCCTTCGGGAAGATGAACTCGACCGGCGAGCCCTGGGCCTTGGCGTTGAAGGCCATGAAATCGACCAGCACGCCATAGGTCTTCTCGCCGCTGGCGACGGCGCGCAGCACGGCGCCGTTGCCGCGCACAGCGACGGCCTCGTTGGCCTTGAGCTGCTCGAACAGCTTCCAGCCGAGGTCGGGACGCGCCGTCATTGTCGAGAGCATGATAGCGGCAGCGCCCGAATAGAGCGGGCTCGGCATCGAGATCTGGCCCTTCAGCTCGGGATTGCCGAGATCGTTCCACGAGGTCGGCCGGGTCTTGGCGCCGGTGTTGACGGCGATGCCGGTGGTGATCAGCTTCGAGCCGAAATAGGTCTTGTCGGCGTCGAAGGAGCCGGGCTGCAGCCCGTCGACCTTGGCTCCGGCATAGGCGAGCAGGCGGCCGTCCTTCTTCAGGATCTCCATGCTCGCCGCATCGGCGATCAGCAGCACGTCGGCGCGCGGCTGGCCGGCCGAGATCTCGGCCGCGAGCTTGCCCATCACTTCCGTGGTGCCGGAGCGGAAGATTTCGACCTCGACCTTGGGATAGGCCTTCTTGAAGGCGGCCGTGGTCTGCGCCGCGTCCTTCTCCGGCTGCGAGGTGTAGAGCACGAGCTTGCCCGCCGGCTCCTGGGCGAAGGCGGGGCTGACGGCAAGCAGGCCGCCGAGCGCGGCGATGACGAGGCTGCGTCTGGTCTGGGTCATGATGTCTCCTCCGTTGTATCAGTCGTCCTTACCGCCTTAGGGCGACGGACGATCTTCGTCACTGCTGGCTATCAGTTCGTCTTTCCCGCCACCATGCCGCATCGCCGGCATGGTGGCCTGCATCCCTCACAAGAGCACTTCCGGGTTCTCCAGCGCCTCGCGCAGATCGGCCATGAAGCGCGCCGCCGTCACTCCGTCGATGATGCGATGGTCCGATGACAGCGTGAAGTTCGCCATCGGCCGCAGCACGATCTGCCCGTCCCGGCCGACCGGCTTCTCGACCGTGCGGCCGACGGCCAGGATCGCGCCCTGCGGCGGGTTGATGATCGCGGTGAAGCTGTCGACGCCGTACATGCCGAGATTGGAGATGGTGAAGGTGCCGCCGCCGAGCTCGGCCGGCGTCAGGCTGCGCTTCGCCACCCCCTCGCGCAGCCGCGCGAACTCGCGCGCCATGGCCGGCATGTCCATCGTGCCGGCGTCGCGCAACACCGGCACGACGAGATCACCTTCGCGCTCCATGGCGATGCCGACATCGATGCGCTGATGGAAGCGCGTCGCCTCGCCTTCCGCCGAGGCGTTGAGCAGCGGGTGATGGCCGAGCACGCCGGCGGCGATCCGGGCGATCAGCACGGTCAGGCTCGGCTTCGGCGCGCCGATCCGCTCATGCCGCGGAGCGAGTCGGCGCAGCAGCGCTTGCGCGGCGCTCATCTCGATTTCGCTGGTGAGGTAGAAATGCGGCGCCGTGCGCATGCTCTCCGAAAGCCGCGTCGCAACGATGCGGCGAATGGCGGAGAAGGGCTTCAGCGTTTCGGCCGGGGCTTCGGCGCTGCGGCAGATCGCGGCGGCGCCATCGACTGCGACCGGTGCGGGAGCTGCCACCGCAGCGATATGGCTGCGGACATCGGCCTCGCCGATCCGCCCGCGCGGCCCGGAGCCGGCAATGGTCCTGAGGTCGATGCCGTTCTGGCGCGCGACGCGGCGCGCGAGAGGCGTGGCGCGCAAGCCCGCTGGAGCAGCGCCGGCAACGACGCCATTGCTCGCCTGGTTCGCAACGACTGCGGCCGCTGCGGCGAGCTGCGGAGCGGGCATCGCGGCAGGCTTGGCCGCCGGTGCCGCATCCTGCGCCTCGCCGTCGAGATAGATCCAGGCGACGGGTGTGCCGACCGCGATGGCGATGCCGGTCTCGGCCCGGATGCGGCGGATGGCCCCACTCGCCGGCGCCTCGACCTCCATCACCGCCTTGTTGGTGCCGATCTCGAAGATCGTTTCGCCCTGGCGGACCTGATCGCCCTCCTTGACGTGCCAAGCCTCGATCGTGCCGGTCTCCATGTCCATGTCGACCTTGGGGAGGATGACCTCGACCGGCATCAGGCCTCTCCGCGGCGCAGGAGGTTGAGCGCGGCGGCGAAGATGTCGTCCTCCTGCGGCACCGCCGCCTTCTCCAGCACCGGATTATAGGGGATCGGCGCATCGACTCCGCCGAGGCGGACGATCGGCGCGTCGAGGAAGTCGAAGACCTCGCTTTCGGCGATCATGGCGGAAATCTCCGCGCCGATGCCCATGGTCTTGACGCCCTCATAGACCACCATCAGCCGGTGGGTCTTGCGCACGCTTTCGGCGATCGTGGTGAAGTCGATCGGGCGGATCGAGCGCAGGTCGATCACTTCCGCCGAAACGCCCTCATCCGCGAGCCGGGCCGCGGCTGCCTGCGCCTTCAGCGCCATGATCGAGGAGCCGACGATGGTGATGTCGGTGCCTTCGCGGCGGATCGCCGCCTTGCCGATCGGCACGCGATAGGGCTCGGCCGGGACATGGCCCTTGGTCTTGTAGAGCAGCTTGTGCTCGAAGATCATGACGGGGTTCGGGTCGTCGATCGCCGCCAGCAGCATGCCCTTGGCATCGTGCGGCGTGCTCGGCTGCAGCACCTTCAGCCCCGGCACATGGGCGAACCAGGCTTCAAGGCTCTGGCTGTGCTGGGCGGCGGCGCCGGTGCCCGAGCCGCCGGGCAGCCGCACCACCATCGGCACGCTCGCCTTGCCGCCGAACATGAAGCGGATCTTCGCCGCCTGGTTGACCAGCTGCTCCATGGCGAGGGTGACGAAATCCGAGAACTGGATCTCGACCACCGGCCGCATGCCGGTGATCGCGGCGCCGACCGCCGCCCCGGCGATGCCGAGCTCGCTGATCGGCGTGTCGATGACGCGCTCGGCGCCGAAGCGGTGGACGAGATCGCCGGAGACGCCGAAGGCGCCGCCATAGACACCGACATCCTCGCCGAACAGGAAGACTCGGCTGTCGGCCTCCATCGCCTGGGCCAGCGCCTCGCGCACTGCTTCGGCATAGGAAAGCTCGCGCAGCTCCGCGGGCGCTTCGATCAGCTCAGATGGCATAGACGTCACGGGTCAGGTCTTTCGGATCGGGGTCCGGGCAGGTGCGGGCGAACTCGACGGCAGCGTCGATCTCGCGCTGGGCATCCTCTTCGAGCTTCATCAGCGCGGCAGCGTCGAAACGGTCATGCGCCTTGAGCTCGTCCTCTAGCCGCCGGATCGGGTCCTGGGCGCGCCATTCCTCGATCTCTTCCTTGCTGCGGTAGAGATTGCGATCGCTCTTGGAATGGCCGCGCCAGCGATAGGTCTTGCACTCGATCAGCGAGGGGCCGTCGCCCTGGCGTGCCCGCGCCACCGCTTCGCGCGCCACCGCGGCGACGCCGGCGAGATCGTTGCCGTCGAGGCAATGGCCCGGCATCGCATAGGCGCTCGCCCGGTCGGCGACATTGGCGACGGCCATGGCGCGGGCGATGTCCATCGACATCCCGTATTTGTTGTTCTCGCAGACGAAGACGACCGGCAGCTTCCAGATCGAGGCCATGTTGAGCGCCTCGTGGAAGGCGCCCTCGTTCGAGGCGCCGTCGCCGAAGAAGACCATGCAGACCCGGCCGTTCTTCTGCGCCTTGATGCTCATGCCGACGCCGACCGCGATCGGCAGGCCGCCGCCGACGATGCCGTTGGCGCCGAGATTGCCGCCCTCGACATCGGCGATGTGCATCGAGCCGCCGCGGCCCTTGCAGTAGCCGGTCTCCTTGCCGAAGAACTCGGCGAACATCAGCTTCGGCTCGGCGCCGCGCGCGATGCAGTGGCCATGGCCGCGATGGGTCGAAAGGATGTAGTCCTGCGCCTGCAGCGGCAGGGTCGTGCCGACCGCGCTGGCCTCCTGGCCGATCGAGAGATGCATCGTGCCGTGGATCAGCCCGCGCATATAGCTCGCCTCGGCCGCCTCCTCGAACTTCCGGATCAGGTGCATCCGGGTCAGCGCGGTACGCAGCGTCGCATCGTCGAGCGCCGCGAGCTCCGGCCGCTGGTTCGGCCGCGCGATCTGCGCAGCGTCTGTCTTGATGTCGTTCATGCCTGGATTCCCCCGCCGAGCGCGGCGACCATCGCGTCCTGCGCCCGTCGCACCTCGACGATCTTCAAGCGCTGGTCGGGCGTCGCATCGGCCAGCGTGATCAGCTCGCCCTTGCGCACCGCCCGCGTCACCGCCGCGCCCTGGGCGAGCCCGATCGGCAGGGCGTTGCGCGCCTGCGCATCGGCCCGCGACAGCGCAAAGCCGCGATAGGCATACTCGCCGATCGCATCGAGCGTCTCGCCGACGGAAAGGTCGCGCTTGGCGACGCAGCCGACCTCGGCGCTCGGCACCGGCAGCGGGCGCATATGAGACAGCCCGAACAGCACCGCGGCCGCCGCCGAGAGCGGCACTTCCAGGCTGGTCAGGTGGTAGGGACGGAAGAAGGAGTAATACGGCCCCGGCCCGAGATGCAGGTCGCTCATCCGCTCGCGCACCCTGGGATGGCGCATCTCGGCGACACAGAACACGCCGGGCGCGACGCCCTTGGCGACGGTGAAGTCGACGACGCCCTTGCGGGAGAGCAGGCCACCCTCCTCCTTCGGGCAGAAATAGTTCTGCAGCTCGGCGCGCGGCGCCTCCGGGCCGTGCATGCCCGGGATGTCGGGCACGAAGCCGCAGGCATTGGCGATCGCGACCATCTCGACCATGGTCTTCGAGCCGTCGACGAACTCGACCAGCATGCGCGGATTCATGTTCCGCCGGGTCGCTTCCTCGACATAGTCGGCGGGCACCGCATCGATCCGGAACGGGTTGTTCTTGCCCTTGCCGGCGGCGACCACCGGATAGCCCATGGCGCGGACGAAATTGATCAGCTCCATGGCGGCGGCAGGCTCGTCGCCGGCGCCGAGCGTGTAGACGACGCCCGCCTTCGCCGCCTCGGCCGCGAGGTAGGAGCCGATGGTGATGTCGGCTTCGACATTCATCATCACGATGTGCTTGCGCGCCGCGATCGCGGCCAGCGCCACCCGAGAGCCGGCTTCGGGGTTGCCGGTGGCGTCGATGATCACGTCGACGGCCGGCGAATTGCAGATGAGATCGAGCGAGGTGGTCGCTGCGATGCGGCCCTTGCGCTGGGCGGCCTCGATCCCGGCCGCATCGGAGACGATGTCGGCAGCGGAGCCGGCGAGCGCCGCCGCCTGTGCCACGCGTTCCGGCGCGATGTCGGCGACCGCCGCGATCGCGATACCGGGCATCTGCGCGATCTGCACGACGATATCGGTGCCCATCTGGCCGGCGCCGATCAGCCCGACACGGACCGGCCTGCCGGCGCGCTCGCGCTGTTCGAGCGCCTCGGCCAGCGTCAGGCCGGCCGTCGGCGATGCGCCCATCGGGGGCGAGAATGCAGCCGCCATCGTCAGATCATCTCCGCCCGGAAAGATGTTTCTTGGAACATATGTTCATCTAATCAGACAAAAGATCATTGCGCCGACGCTGTCAAGCGATCAGGATCGCGGTGGGATTGCCGAACCCGCGGCGGACAGCGATGGTGCGCCGCGATGACCGGGAGACCGACGGGGAGTTCATGGCGCTGGAAGACGAAACCCGTGCGGCAACGGAGCTCGTCGCGGACGACAAGGTCCGCGCGGCCTGGCTCTATTATGTCGAGGGCCTGACGCAGGAGCAGATCGCCGAGGCGCTCGGCCTGAGCCGCATCAAGGTCGTGCGCATCCTCGCCGCCGCCCGCAACGAAGGCATCGTCCGTATCCGCATCGATGCGCGCTCGGCGCGGCAGGCCGCGCTGGAGCGCGGCCTCGTCACCAGCTTCGGGCTCGAAGAGGCGATCGTCGTACCGGCGGCGCGCGATGCCGCCAGCATCCCCGCTCTGGTCGGCTACGCCGCCGGGCTCTGGCTCTCGGACATGCTGCGGGACAACATGTCGCTCGCCGTCGGCTGGGGCGAAACCCTCCATCAGGCGCTGCGTGGCATGCAGCCGCGCCAGATCGAGGCGATGTCGGTGGTCTCGCTGCTCGGCGGCCTGACCCATTCGCGCAGCATCAATCCCTCGGCCGTGGCGCGCCGCGTCGCCGATATGTTCGGCGCCGACTGCTTCCAGCTGACGGCACCGGTCTTCGTCTCCAGCGCCGAGATTCGCGACGCGCTCTGGGGTGAGCCGACCCTGCGCGACCTGCTGGCTCGCGCCCGCGCCGCCGATGTCGCCCTGCTCAGCATCGGCAGCCTCGGGCGGGACTCGACCCTGTTCCGCGAAGGGCTCGTGCCGGAATCGGATCTTGAATCGCTGAGGGCTGCCGGTGCGGTCGGCGACCTGCTCTGCCATTTCATCGACGCCGAGGGCAGGCCGGTCGACCATCCCGTGAACCGGCGCATCATGGCGGTGAACCCGTCGGAGCTGACCGGGATCGGCCTCGTCGCCATTGCCGGCGGCGGCACCAACAAGGCGCCGGCGATCCGGGCCGCCCTGCGAGCCAGCGCGGCAAAGGTTCTGATCACCGATGAGGGCGCCGCCGACGCGCTGTTGGCGAGCGTGGGGCAGAAGCATGGCTGAGCGGGGCGAAGGTGGCGGGCCGCGGCGGCCGATCGGCGCGGGTACGTCGAAGGCGGGCAATCTGCAGCAACTGGCGCGCCATTCGCTGCAGTTCCGGCCTTCGGATGTGCGCCTCGTGCTTGAGCGGGTGCATTCGCATCTGGTCAAGCCGCGGATGAGCGCCGAGGAACTGCTCGACGTGGTGCGCGGCCTCGGCTTCGACAGTGTCGAGGCCTTCGGCACCCGCATCGGGCTCGAGCAGCGCACGGCCGAGAGCTGGTCGCGCTACGGCCTGTCGCGCGACGCCGCGCAGATCCTCCTCGCTTTGCTCGGCTATCGCCAGCGCCTGGTCGAGGCGATGGACGACTTCGAGAAGGAGACGCAGATCCCGCTCGACGGCTTCTTCGAGAACCACAAGCTGCCCTGACCCCAACGAAGCGCTGCGCGATTTAGCCTGCCTGCCTTGACAGGTGCCGGCGCAGATTGCTGCTGAGGCCGGCACCAGCGCCCGATAGCGGAGACTTGCGTTGACGACGACCGAGCCCAAACCGGGCTGCTGCGGCATTTCCAGCGTGCGTCTACCTGCGGCGAAGCCAGCCGGCATGGTTCAGACCGCCTCCGGCGCGGGCCACGACGCGACGGTCACGGTCGCGATCCCGGCCGGGCGCGCCGAGATCGGTACCGACCAGCCGGTCTTTCCGCTCGATGGCGAGGGCCCGCGACGCTTCGCCGAGCTGCCGGCCTATCGGATGGACGAAGCGGCGGTGACCAATGCCCGCTTCGCCGCCTTCGTCGGCGCGACCGGCTATGTCAGCGAGGCCGAGGAGTATGGCTGGTCCTTCGTCTTCGAGCGCGATGTCGTCGGGTCTGCAGCGGCCCTGCAGCGGCCGGACGGCGCGCCCTGGTGGTGCCGCGTCGACGGGGCGAGCTGGCGCCAGCCGGCGGGGCCGGGATCGACGATCGAGCAGCGCCTCGACCATCCGGTCGTCCATGTCTCGCATCGCGATGCGCTCGCCTTCGCCGGCTGGGCCGGGGGGCGCCTGCCGAGCGAGGCCGAATGGGAGCATGCCGCCCGCGGCGGCATGAAAGGTGCGCGCTATCCCTGGGGCGACGAGGAACCCGGCGACGCGGGGCCTTATCCCTGCAATATCTGGCAGGGCAGCTTTCCGCAGGTCGACAGCGCGGCGGACGGCTATCGCGGCACGGCTCCGGCCCGGTCCTTTCCGCCCAATGGCTACGGGCTTCACAATATGTGCGGCAATGTCTGGGAGTGGTGCGCCGAGCCCTTCCGCGTCCGCTCGCTGAAGCGGGCTGCCCAGCAGCTCAACCGCGAAGCGGCGAGCGAGCGCCGGCAGGTGCTGAAGGGCGGCTCCTTCCTCTGCCATCGCTCCTATTGCCATCGCTACCGGATCGCTGCCCGCATCGGCTCGGCGCCGGATTCGAGCACCAGCCATATGGGTTTTCGCCTCGTCTACCCGGCCTGACGCATCGCGCGCGCAGCAAGGAGGGCCGATGCCGGCCGTGCCGCCGGCACCTGGGCATTGTCCCGCCCGCGATTTTGTCCGAGGCTCGGCCGCGCCCCGCCAGGGGCATGCATCTTTTACGAGGTCCGGCCGTCTTGCCCATTTCGCTGTTCAATCGCTACGCCGCGCTTGCCGGCTGCATCGCCGTCGCGCTCGGCTCGCTCCTGCTGCTGCCGCTCTGGTCCTGGCTCTGGCCGCTGACGCTGGTCGCCGGCCTGCTGTCGGCGATCGGAATCTACGATCTCTTGCAGACGCAGCATGCGGTGCTGCGCAATTATCCGATCCTCGGGCACATCCGTTACCTCGTCGAAGGCATCCGCCCGGAGATTCGGCAATATCTGCTCGAAAGCGACGATGACCGGCTACCCTTCTCGCGCAGCCAGCGCTCGCTGATCTATGCCCGCGCCAAGAACGAGGATGGCGACCGCCCCTTCGGCACCATGGTCGACGTCTATGCCGGCGGCTGCGAGTTCATCGGCCATTCGATGCGCCCGGCGGCGGTCGGCGATCCCGCGGGCTTCCGCATCGAGATCGGCGGGCCGCAATGCAGCCAGCCCTATTCCGGCTCGGTGCTGAACATCTCGGCGATGAGCTTCGGCTCGCTCAGCGCCAATGCGATCCGGGCGCTGAATCGCGGTGCCAAGGCCGGCAACTTCGCCCATGACACCGGCGAGGGCAGCATCAGCCCCTATCACCGCGAGAATGGCGGCGACCTGATCTGGGAGCTCGGCAGCGGCTATTTCGGCTGCCGCACCGCGGATGGGCATTTCGACCCGGAGCGCTTCGCTGCCCAGGCGCGCGATCCGCAGGTCAAGATGGTCGAGATCAAGCTCAGCCAGGGCGCCAAGCCCGGCCATGGCGGCATCCTGCCGGCCCACAAGGTCAGCCGCGAGATCGCCCTGACCCGCGGCGTGCCGGAGGGCGTGACCTGCGTCTCGCCGGCGCGCCACAGCGCCTTCTCGACGCCGATCGAGATGATGCAGTTCATCGCCAGGCTACGCGAATTGTCGGGCGGCAAGCCGGTCGGCTTCAAGCTTTGCCTCGGCCATCCCTGGGAGTTCATGGGCATCGTCAAGGCGATGCTCGCCACCGGCATCCTGCCCGACTTCATCGTCGTCGACGGCGCCGAGGGCGGCACCGGCGCGGCGCCCGTCGAATTCACCGACCATCTCGGCGTGCCCCTGCGCGAAGGCCTGCTCTTCGTCCACAACACGCTGGTCGGCACCAATCTGCGCAGCCGTATCCGCCTCGGCGCCAGCGGCAAGGTGGTCAGCGCCTTCGACATGGCCAGCGTCCTCGCCATCGGCGCCGACTGGGTGAATTCGGCACGCGGCTTCATGTTCGCCATCGGCTGCATCCAGTCGCAGAGCTGCCATACCAATCGCTGCCCGACCGGTGTCGCGACACAGGACGCGCTGCGCCAGCGCGCCCTCGTCGTGCCAGACAAGGCGCAGCGCGTGCACAATTTCCACCGCAACACCCTGAAGGCGCTGGCCGAGATGCTCGCCGCCGCCGGCGTCAGCCACCCCTCCGAGCTTGGGCCGCACCATCTGGTGCGCCGCACCAGCACGACCGAGATCAAGCTGTTCTCGCAGCTCCACCGCTTCCTCGAACCGGGCAGCCTGCTCGAGAAGGGCGTCGACGGCGAGTTCTATGCCTCGGCCTGGAAGCTCGCCAGCGCCGAGAGCTTTGACGCGATCAGGGCCTGAGAAGGGGGCGGCCGACTGGCCATTCTGGCCGGAGACGAACCCGCCAACTCCTAGCGCAGCGCGCGCAGGGCGTTGAGGATCACGACGATGTCGATCGCCTCCTGGAACAGCGCGCCGTGGACCGGCGGGAGATAGCCCAGGGCCGCGACCAGCATGCCGAGCACGGAGAGCCCGAGCCCGACGAAGACGCTCTGCAGGGCGATCATGCGCGTCCGCCGCGCCGAGGCGAGCGCCTTCGCCAGCGGCTCCAGCGCATCGACCAGCAGGACGACGCCCGCCGCCTCGGAGGAAGCGGCGGCACCGCGCGCGCCCATCGCGACGCCGACGCTCGCCGCCGCCAGCGCGGGCGCGTCATTGACGCCGTCGCCGACCATCATCACCGGCCCGGCCCGCTCTTCATCCCGGATGACCGCGACCTTGCCTTCGGGCGTCAGATCGCCGAGCACCGTATCGACCCCGAGGCTCGCCCCGACCGCACGCGCGATCTCGCCGACATCGCCGGAGGCGAGCACGATCCGCTCGACCCCCGCCTGTCGCAGGGTTTCGAGCGTCCCCCGCGCATCCTCGCGGAGCTGGTCCTGCAGCAGGATGACGCCAGCCAGCACCCCATCGGCGGCGACCGCCACCATCAGCGCGCCCGGCGGCGCGTCGGCGGCGAGCGCATCGGCATCCCCGCCGGTGCTGCGCCGGCCGACATAACCGCCACCACCGAGCGCGACGCGCCGGTCGCCGACCTTGCCCTCGATGCCCTTGCCGGGCGTCTCCGCGATCTCCGTTGGCGGCTTCAGCGCCAGCCCGGCCTCGGTCGCCGCCTTGATCAGCGAGGTCGCGACGACATGCGCCGAAGCCTGGTCGAGGCTCGCCGCCAGTGCCAGGACCTCGTCCTGCGAGAAGCCGTTGACCGCGCGGATGCCGATGATCGTCGGCCGGCCTTGCGTCACCGTCCCGGTCTTGTCGAGCACCGCGATGCGAATGCGCGCCAGCGCCTCCAGCACGCCGCCATCCTTGACCAGCGCGCCGCTGCGGGCGCTCTTCGAGATGCCGGAGATGATCGCGACGGGAACCGCGAGGATCAGCGGACATGGCGTCGCGACGACCAGCACGGCGAGCGCCCGGATCGGATCGCCGCTGAACAGCCAGGCGGCGCCGGCTATGGCCAGGGTCAGCACGAGGAAACCGATGGCGTAGCGGTCGGCCAGCCGCGCCATCGGCGCCTTGCTCTCCTGCGCCTGCTCGACCAGCCGGACGATGCCGGCATAGGTGCTTTCCGCCGCCGGACGGCTGGCGATCAGATCGAAGGGCGCTCCGACGAGGGTCGCACCGCTCAGCGCATCCATGCCGCGTTCGAGGGTCTGCGGCAGCGATTCTCCGGTCAGCGCCGACAGATCGAGCACCGCGACGCCCTCGGCGACATGCCCGTCGACCGGCAGCACATCGCCGGTGCGGATCAGCAAACGGTCGCCCTGGCGCAGCTCGGCGGTCGGCACCTCCTCCAGCCCGCCATCGCGATAGCGCATCGCGGTGAAGGCGACGCGGCCGAGCAGGGACGACATCTCCCGTCGCGCCCGCCCCTGCGCGTAGGCTTCGAGCAATTGCCCGCCGGCATACATCAGCGCGACGACATTGCCGGCGAGCGCCTCGCCGAACAGCAATGCCGCGCTCATCGACAGGGCGGCGACGATGTCGAGCCCGACATCGCCCCGGCGCAGGGAACCGGCGATCTGCACCAGCAGGGCGGCGAGGACGGGCAGCGTCGCGAGCGTCCAGGCCCAGCCGGCATCCGCGCCGCGCCACCAGAGGGCACCGCCGACGACCAGACCAGCCAGCGCGATCGCGACCAGCGACAGGTCGAGCCGCTCCCGCCAGAGACTGGAGAGACGCATGCGCTGCGGGCCGGTTCTTGGCCCGGCCTCGACATCAGCCTTGTCGACCTTCGTCTCCGGCACCGGCGCGCCTCCATCGACTGCTCGGCCAGCATTGTCGCAGGCGCCAAGGTCGTCCGGCCAGCCACCCTGCGCAACCCCGATGCCCGCCCTGCGGCGCTTGACCCCGGCGGCGGCAAGGTGAACTGGTGCCTGATCGGGCCGGCCGGTTTCCGGCCAGGGAGCGAAGATCAAGATGCAGGCTGTGCCATTGAGCGTCGTGCTCGACTTCGACGGGGTCATCGTCGATTCCGTCGAGATCAAGTCGCAGGCCTTCCAGGACGCCTATCCCGAGGCGACGCCGGAGCAGCGCAGCGAGATCGACCGCTATCACCACGCCCATGGCGGCGTCAGCCGGCGCGAAAAGTTCCGCCATTTCGAGGTCGCGCTGTTCGGGCGCGGGGCCGACCCGGCCGCGATCGAGGCCCTGGCGGAGCGCTACCGCGCCATCGTCTACGAGAAGGTCGTCGCCTGTCGGCTGATCCCGGGCGCGCTCGAATTCCTGAACGAGGCGGCTGCACGCCTGCCGCTGCATCTGGTCTCCGGGACGCCGCAGGAGGAACTCGAGGCGATCGTCGAGCGTCGCGGCCTGCGCCACTTCTTCCAGCGCGTCATTGGCGCGCCGACCCTGAAGCCGGCAGCCTTCGCTACGCTCGCCGCCGAGCATGGCCATGATCCCAGCCGCATGGTCGCGATCGGCGATTCGACCACCGAATTCCACGCCGCCCGCAGCCTGGGCATGCCCTTCGTCGGCATCGTTGCCGAAGGGATAGCCAACCCGTTCCCGCCCGCGACCCCGGTTCTGCCCGACATGACCGGACTGTCGCGCGTGCTCGGCCTCACCAACGCCCTGGCCGACGCCGCGCGCTGACCGCGTGTGCGGCGGCACGGAGCAGGTTCGGCGCTTCAGTCGGCGGGCCTGCCGGTGAAGACATAGCCGACGCCGCGCACCGACTTGATCAGGGTCGGCGCCTTCGGGTCAGGCTCGACCTTCTTGCGGAGCCTGGCGATCTGCGCGTCGATCGACCGGTCGAAGACCTCGTGCGTGCGCCCGCGGGTACGCTCCATCAGCATGTCGCGGGAAAACACCCGCCCGGGATGGCCCGCCAGCACCGCCAGAATGTCGAACTCGCCGGTGGTCAACATGATCTCGGCCCCGGCGGGGTCGAGCAATTGCCGCCGCGCCAGATCGAGCTGCCAGCCGTCGAAGCGAATGAGCTCGCCTGTCGCTTTCGGGGCGGGCGGCTCAGCGCGCGGCCGGCGGCGCAGCACCGTTCGCAGCCGGGCCAGCACCTCGCGCAGATGGAACGGCTTGGGGATGTAATCGTCGGCGCCGATCTCGAGCCCGACGATGCGGTCGACGACATCGTCGCGGCCGGTCAGCATGATGATCGGCAGGTCGGAACCGGCGCGAATCTCGCGTGCCAGCATCAGCCCGTCCTCGCCGCCTGGCAGGACGAGATCGAGCAGGACGATGTCGACCCCGCCGCGCTGCAGCGTCTCGCGCATGCCGCGGCCGTCGCCGACCGCGCTGACGCGATAGCCCTCGCCCTCGAAATAGCGGATCAGCATCTGCCGGATGCGGGGGTCGTCGTCGACGACGAGGATGTGCTCGGCACGGCTCTGCGATTCAGCCATGGCTGGATAGGGACGAAAGCGGGCGGGCCAAGGCTGTTACAATCCGTTGCAATTCAGCACGCACGGTAACATGCGCATCGTTCCGGCGTCACGCAGGCGCGTTCAATTGCCACCATCGGATCGGAGACGAAGACGGTGGCCATGATCATTGCAAGCGCGGTTTCCAGCCTGCCGGGGCATGCCCCGATCCTCGCCGGCACCCCGGCTGAGCCCAGCCTGCGCGGCCTGTTCGCAGGCCAGCCGCTCGAGAGCCTCGAGCCCGGCGCGACGCTGTTCTGGGAAGGTGACCGGTCGCGGCATGTCTTCGAGGTGCTGAAGGGCGTACTGCGGCTCTACCGCATCCTGCCGGACGGGCGCCGGATCATCGTCGGTTTCGCCCAGGAGGGCGACATCATCGGCCTCGCTCCGGACGAGCATTGCCCGGCCACGGCCGAGCCGGTGAGCGAGGTCAGCCTGCGCCGGATCGAGCGCTGCCGCTTCCGCGCCCTGACCGAGGCATCGCCCGCCCTGACCCGCGAATTCATCGCCGCGCTCTGCGAGGAGGTCGCCGCCGCGCAGGAGCATGCGATGCTGCTCGCCCGCCGCGGCGCCGAGGAGCGGGTCTGCGGCTTCCTGCTGCGGCAGATGCAGCGCTTCGCCGAAGGCGGCAAGTCCGCGGCCTCGATCCCGCTTCCGATGAGCCGCACCGACATCGCCGACCATCTCGGCCTGACCATCGAGACGGTCTCGCGCACCTTCACCAATCTAACGCAGCGCGGCGTGATCGCGCCCGAAGGGCGGCACGCCCTGGCGATTCGCCGGCCGGCGACGCTCGCCCGGCTTGCCGGCGCTGAAGACGACACCGATACTTCGCCCCGCGGCACGGGCGCGGCACGGCTGGCCGCCTGGCCCCACTGATCCCTCGCGAGGCCGGATGACCAGCGCAACCCAACCGAAAGCCACGAGCTGGGGCAGCATCGACGAGCTCGTCCGGATTCTCGACGGCGCCAACATCGTCGTCCACGATCTCGAAGGCCGGATCGCGCGCTGGACCGCCGGCTGCGAACAGCTCTACGGCTGGAGTGCCGCGGAAGCGGTGGGGCGCAATGTCCAGGAACTGCTCGGCACTGTCTGCGAGGGCTCGCCGGAGGCGATGGCTGCCCGGCTGCGGGATCAGGGCACTTGGCATGGCGAGCTGCGGCAGAGGCATCGCAGCGGCCGCCCGGTCTTCGTCGCCAGCCGCTGCGTCGCCCTGCTGCCGGATGGCGCCGCCGATCCGGTGATCGTCGCCAAGAATATCGACATCAGCGACCTGAAATACGCCCAGGACGATCTCGCCGCCCGCGAATCGCATCTGCGCTCGATCCTCGAAACCGTGCCCGAGGCGATGGTCGTGATCGACGACGCCGGCGAGATGATCTCCTTCAGCAAGGCGGCGGAAAAGCTGTTCGGCTACAGCGCCGACGAGGTCTGCGGCCGCAATGTCCGCCTGCTCATGCCCAATCCCGATCGCGATCGGCATGACGGCTATATCGCGCGTTACGTCGCGACCGGCGAGCGCCGCATCATCGGCTTCGGCCGCGTCGTCACCGGCCAGCGCAAGGACGGCACCACCTTCCCGATGGAGCTTGCCATCGGCGAGGCCGCGACCAATGGCAAGCGCATCTTCACCGGCTTCATCCGGGACCTGACGAGCCGCCACAAGATGGAGGAGGAATTGCGCCAGGCCCAGAAGATGGAAGCGGTCGGCCAGCTCACCGGCGGCATCGCCCATGACTTCAACAACCTGCTGACGGTGATCAGCGGCAATCTCGAGATGATCGAGCGCCGCCTCGACGACAAGGATCTGCGCGTGCTGCTGCGCGAGGCGCAGGATGCAGCCGAGGACGGCGCCAAGCTGACCGGCCAGCTGCTCGCCTTCGGCCGGCGCCAGACGCTCACGCCCAAGCTCACCGATATCGGCCAGCTCGTCTCGAATTTCGCTGACCTGCTGCGACGCACACTCGGCGAAGCCATCGAATTGCGCACCGTCGTCACCGGCGCCGGGCACACCGCCCTCGTCGATGGCGCGCAGTTGCAGAACGCCTTACTCAATCTCGCGCTCAACGCGCGCGATGCGATGCCGCGCGGCGGCCGCCTCACGGTCGAGATCTCGCGCCGGCGGCTCGATGCCGACTACGCCCAGGAGCATCCGCAGCTACGCATCGGCGATTATGTCCTGCTCAGCGTCGCCGATACCGGGATCGGCATGAGCGCCGAGGTGCAGCAGCGTGCCTTCGAGCCGTTCTTCACCACCAAGGGTGTCGGCGCCGGCACCGGGCTCGGCCTCAGCATGGCCTTCGGCTTCGCCCGCCAGTCAGGCGGCGATCTCCAGCTCCAGAGCGAGCTCGGCAAGGGCACGACGCTGCAGCTTTTCCTGCCGGCTGCCGCGCCTGCTCCGGTGCAGCCGGAGCAACTGCCGGAAGAAGCCCGGCCCGCAGCCAGCCAGCCGCAGAGCCGCGAACTGATCCTGGTGGTCGAGGACGACGCCAGGGTGAGGCGGGTGGCGGTCGCCAGACTCGAGACCGAGGGCTATCGCGTCATCGAAGCTGCGACAGGAGCCCAGGCGCTCGCCTTGCTCGGGCAGCATCCCGAGATCGATCTGCTCTTCACCGATATCGTGATGCCCGGCGGCATGCTCGGCGACGAGCTGGCCAAGGAGGCACGTGCGCTTCGCCCGGAGATCAAGGTGCTGTTCACCTCCGGCTATGCCGAACCCGGGCTGCCGGGGCGCGACCTCGCCGAGGGCGGCTGGCTGAAGAAACCCTATACGGCGCGCGAGCTGGCCACGCGGCTTCGCGAGCTGCTCGACTGAGGCGAGTAACTGGTCCGCCGCTCGTCCAGAGTCGGCGCCTGCGAATCTCCCGCGAGCCCGCAAGAAGTTAGGCTTCTCCGGCAGCGGTTCGGCCCCCGCCGGGCGACGCCTCGTTTCAGCCGTGGCCGTAATCGTCGGCGTCGGCTGCGGGCTCCTCCTTCTCGCCGCTCTCGCCTTCGAGCAGGGCAAGCCAGTCGCTGGCCGGGGGACGCTCGCTCTGAACCAGCTGCCGCAGCAGCACCCTGGCGGCGTGCCTGCCGAAGCGATCATCCGGGATCGCGGCCGCATCGGCCGGAGCGCCTGAGGCCATGGCCGCCGCGAGCCGCGACTTCAGGGCGAGCAGCCGGACATCGCCGTATTCGTCGAGCATCGCCTGGAAGGCGTCATGGGCCTGCTGGTCCCAGGGCTGGCGACGGCCGAGCGCGTCCTTGAGCGAATGGGCCGGCACGAGATGGGCGCAGGGCACGAAACCGTCGGGCACCGGCTCGGTCGCGGCATGGGTGCGGCCCGAGCGCAACAGCTTCGGCAGGACATGGGTGTGCGGGCCTTCGGGGCTTTTGCCGTCGGCCGGCGGGATCGGCTGGTAGACTTCGCAGCGGCCGAAGCGCGCCGTGAAGACGCGATGCGGCCCGGCGGCGACGATCGCGCCCATGGCGGGATTGCCGGGCTCGAACAGCGAGCGCCCGGCGGCCGAGCGCAGCACGCCGATCAGGCTGGGATCGGGGGTTCGGATGCAGATGTCGGCCTGCAGCGTGCCGAGCCCCATGTCGAACAGGATGCCGCCCCGGTCCTGCGGCCGGAGCGCCTCGCTGTCGGGGCCGAGCTCGGTCAGGGCCGTACGGCGGTTCATGGCGCAGGCATCGGCCGGCAGGCAGAGCGCGATGCGGTGGCTCCAGCTCTGGCCGATCGCGGTTTCCGAGGCAAAGAGCCGGACGGCGGAGAGATCGCCGAAACCGACGCCGCCACGCGTAGTGGTCGCCGCGAGCCGGCTATGCTCGTCGGTCAGCACGAAAGCCTCGTTGGGATCGCGCTGGAACTCGGCGATAGCGCCGAAGGTACCGAGATTCCATTGCGAGCTCTGCGTCCGCAACTGCTCACGGATGAAGCCGGTGATGTCGCTCTTCGTCATGAGAATGTCTCGTCTTTGCGGGGAATCGCCCGCCAGGGCAGGGCATAGGGCTGGCCGTCATGTTCGCCGCGCGCGACCTCGATGCCGAAGGCCCGGGCGAGATTGGCGTCGCCGAGGACGGAATCGGGGGAGCCGTCCGCGAGCACGCGGCCCTGATCGAGCAGGACGAGACGGTCGCAGAAGCGCCCGGCGAGGCTGAGATCGTGCAGAACGACGACCACGCCGGCGCCGGCATGCGCGGTGCGCCGCAGCAGCGCCATCGACTCGAGCTGGTGCAGCGGGTCGAGCCCGGCGAGCGGCTCGTCCGCCAGCAGCATCGGGGCTTCGACCGCGAGCGCCCGCGCCAGCAGGACGCGCATGCGCTCGCCGCCCGAGAGGCTGTCGAGCGTGCGCTCGGCGAAGGCGGTGACATCGGCGGCGTCCATGGCGCGCGCGATCGCGGCCCGGTCGGACGGTCCGAGATCGGCGAAGGGGCGGCGAGCGCATGCGCGTCCTGCTGGCGCGGGCG